>NZ_JACGWD010000043.1:0-39971 GCF_014077565.1 Pseudoalteromonas sp. 5Ae-yellow | reverse complement strand
CTTCCTTCAGACCCCACCGTTGGCCAGTGACGCCCTTGCCATTCAGATTATCTTCCCCTTAGTCAGGGTGATAAGGCATCTTTCAGCCTATCGGGTTTGCCAGCTTCGCTGGGCAAACAAAAAAGCGAGCACTAGGCTCGCTTTTTAAAAATACAAAACGTACGTTATTTTAGCTTGCTATCAAGCTCTTCAATTTTAGCTTTCCAGATAGCAGGGCCTTGTGTATGCGCATTGGCGCCTTCACTGTCTACTGCAACGGTCACTGGCATATCTTCAACTTCAAATTCGTAAATAGCTTCCATACCTAAATCTTCAAAAGCTACAACACGCGCTTTTTTAATCGCTTTAGATACTAAGTAAGCTGCGCCGCCTACAGCCATTAAATAAACAGATTTATGCTCTTTAATAGACTCAACCGTTGCAGGGCCACGTTCAGCTTTACCAATCATGCCTACAATGCCTGTTTTTTCTAGCATCATATCGGTAAATTTATCCATGCGAGTGGCTGTTGTAGGGCCAGCAGGACCTACTGCTTCATCGCGTACCGCATCCACTGGGCCTACGTAATAAATAAATTTATTATCAAAGTCTACGCCCTCAGGTAAACCTTCACCTGAGTTGATCATATCTTGCAAACGTTTATGCGCTGCATCACGACCTGTTAAAATAGTGCCCGAAAGTAAAACGGTTTCACCCATTTTCCATTCTTGAACATCTTTTTTAGTCAGTGTATTTAAATCAACACGACGTGTGCCTTCGCCCACTTCAAATGTTACTTGTGGCCAATCTTCTAGTTTAGGTGCTTTTAAATTAGCAGGGCCAGAACCGTCAAGCGTAAAATGTACATGGCGAGTTGCCGCACAATTTGGGATCATTACTACAGGTTTTGAAGCTGCATGCGTTGGTGCTGTTTTAATTTTAACATCAACAACCGTTGTTAAACCGCCTAAACCTTGTGCGCCAATACCTAATTTATTAGCACGGTCAAAAATTTCTAAACGCAGTTTTTCTTCAGTTGTTTCTGCGCCGCGCTCTATTAACTCGTGAATATCAACCGGATCCATTAACGACTCTTTAGCCATTACTGCTGCTTTTTCAGCCGTACCACCAATACCTATACCTAGCATGCCTGGCGGACACCAACCAGCACCCATTGTTGGTAGTGTTTTTTCTACCCATGCAGCAACATCATCTGACGGGTTTAACATAACCATTTTACTTTTGTTTTCAGAGCCGCCGCCTTTAGCCGCAACCATTACTTCTACTTTTCCACCCGCTACTAAATCAATATGCACAACCGAAGGCGTATTATCTTTAGTATTTTTACGCGTACCAGCAGGGTCTGCAACAATAGATGCACGTAAAGGGTTATCTGGATTCAAATATGCACGACGAGTACCTTCATCAACCATTTGTTGAACGGTTAAATCTGTTTTATCCCACTTAACATCCATACCTACTTTAACAAAACAGGTAATAATACCGGTGTCTTGGCAAAGTGGACGCTTGCCTTCAGCCGACATGCGTGAGTTAATTAAAATTTGTGCAATGGCGTCTTTAGCCGCTTTACTTTGTTCTTTGTTGTACGCTTTTTCGAGTGCTTGAACAAAATCAAGTGGGTGATAGAACGAAATATATTGCAATGCATCTTCAATGCTATCAATAAAGTCTTGCTGACAAATTGTACTCATAGTGGTTCCTTAAGTTACCGTTACGCGTTGTCGCGTAATCTAAATCAAACCGGTGACGGTGGTTTGCACTGTTTTTTGCAGCTTAGTGCTACCAAAAAATTTGACTTATGATACCCTCCCAGCCCGTTTCGAGCCAGTTCTTAAAGGGGCAGTAAATGCTAAACAATAAAAAAAATTGTATTAAATTAGGCATAACACAAAACTGCATTGACGTTTTTGCGCATTTTTCACATTTGCCTTATGCAATTCTATTAGATTCTGCAAATAGTAATCATATAAACAGCCGTTTTGATATTGTTGCTATTGAGCCGCAAAGTACCCTTGAAGTAAAAAATAATAAAAGCTTTTTAAATAATATAGAAAGTAGTGATAACTGCTTTGAAATTATGAATAATGAGCTTTCGCATCTTGCTAAAACAAAAGCCGATTACGATTTACCCTTTAATGGCGGCTGGCTTGGCTACTTTGGCTACGACTTAGGGCGTACAATTGAAAACATCCCCACTCATGCTATTGAAGACATTAATCTTCCCCAAATGGCTATTGGCCTTTACTTAGATGCCCTTATTTACGACAAACAGCAACAAAGCTGGTTTTATGTATCGCAGCCAAACACCGATCGATTAGCGCTTTATGAGCAATACTTAAATACACACGCTAACTCCCAAGTTAATACGCAGTCCTTTGCCCTAAACAGCGACTGGCAATCAAATATGAGCGAAACGGAATACGCTGCAAAGTTTGCCCAAATTGAGGAGTATCTAAAAAGTGGCGATTGTTACCAAATTAATTTAGCGCAGCGCTTTAACGCTCAGTTTGAAGGCTCCCCTTGGGCAGCTTATATTAAACTGCGTGAGGCAAATAAAGCGCCATTTTCGAGCTTTATAAATCACCCTCAAGGAGCAATTTTATCAATTTCCCCTGAGCGCTTTATATCTGTAAATAATAACGTTGTAGAAACCAAACCTATTAAAGGCACTCTGCCGCGAAAAGCGGATGCGCTGGAGGATCAACGCCAAGCCCAAATACTCGCAGCATCAGCTAAAGATCGCGCTGAAAACGTCATGATTGTTGATTTACTGCGTAACGACTTAGGCAAAGTGGCAAAACCTGGCAGCGTTCACGTCCCTTCCCTTTTTGCTATTGAAAGCTTTCCGGCAGTGCATCATTTAGTAAGCACGGTAACCTCAGAACTTGATGAAGGCAAAACAGCGGTCGATCAGTTAAAAGCGGCTTTTCCGGGAGGCTCAATCACCGGTGCACCTAAAATCAGGGCCATGGAAATAATTGAAGAACTAGAGCCGCATCGGCGCAGTATTTACTGTGGTTCAATTGGTTATTTAAGTGCATGTGGAAATATGGATACGAGCATCACTATTCGCACCTTGGTGTGCCACAAAGCGCAAATTTACTGCTGGGCAGGTGGCGGAATAGTCGCTGATTCTAAAGTCGAATTGGAATATCAAGAAACTTACGATAAAGTAAATAAAATCCTCCCTTTATTAAAACAGTAGGTCGCTTTGAATAGTGAACACATTATGGCGCGGTTTCTGTTAAGCCCTACAGCTGCGCCAAATCAGTTAAAAGACACACGTAAAAAACGCGCTAGCGCTGTTATGCTACCCATTATTGATATAGATAACCATGCACATATCTTACTGTGTAAACGCCCTACTTATTTACACCATCACCCTGGGGAGATTTGTTTGCCCGGAGGCAAGTTTGAAGTAAGCGACATTACCCTTCGCACCACAGCCCTTCGCGAACTAAAAGAAGAGCTAAATATTGCCCAAAACAACGTTAATGTATTAGGTCACTTACCTGAGTATTCAACCTTAACGGGTTTTAGTATTAGCCCCTATGTAGGTTTACTCAAAAAAGACACCACCTGGGAAAATGACTATAATGAAGTACAAGCGAGCTTTTTGCTCTCGGTCACTGAATTAAATAACGAAGCTAACTGGCAACCCTTACCTTTTCAACGATTTGGGAAAACGGTTATTTTGCAAGGTTTTAAAACGCCGCATGGTTTACTTTGGGGTGCGACGGCAAACATTATAAAAAACTTTACAAAACAACTCGCCTTACCAGTTTAAATCTTCGTTATTAGTAGTTACACAATCACAATTCCACGTTATCATGCTCGACCGTTCAAAGAGCAGCTTCGAGCTGATAAAACAAAGTAGAGACACACATTATGATCAGTGCATTTGATATGTTTAGCATTGGTATTGGCCCTTCGTCATCACACACCGTTGGCCCAATGCGCGCATCACGCTTATTTGTTAATGACCTACAAGAACAACAATTATTAGCAAATGTTACCGATATTAAAGTAGAGCTTTATGGCTCTTTGGGACAAACAGGTGTTGGCCATGGCTCGGGTAAAGCCGTAATTCTTGGTTTAGCCGGTTATGACCCTGAAACTATAGATGCCGATTTAGTCGACGACATTTTAGCGACCATCGAAAAAGATCAGGTTATTTATTTAAACAAAACACACAAAGCTAAGTTTCCAAAACAAGGTGCTATTGTTTTTCATCGTCGCAAAACGCTGCCTAAGCACTCTAATGCAATGGAAATTATCGCCTCAAACAACGGCGAAAAAGTTTACAGCAAAGTATATTACTCTATTGGCGGTGGCTTTATTGTTACTGATGAAGAGTTTGAAAACGAAAAACAAGCAGCCGTTGATATTAGAGAAGAAAACCCAGCTCCTTTCCCTTTCAGTAGCGCAAAAGAGCTACTAGAGATGTGTAAAGAGTCAGGGCTTAGTGTTTCAAGCTTGATGATGAAGAACGAAAAAACACTGCGTACTGAAGATGAAATAAAAGACACGCTGTTTCATATCTGGAAAGTAATGATGGCCTGTATTGACCGTGGTATGCGTACAGAAGGTATTTTACCTGGCGGCTTAAAAGTAAAGCGCCGTGCGCCTAGCTTATACTTAAAACTAAATATAGAAGTCAGTAACGACCCACTTCGTGCAATGGACTGGGTTGATTTATTTGCCCTTGCCGTAAACGAAGAAAATGCGGCAGGTGGCCGTGTAGTTACCGCACCAACTAATGGTGCTGCGGGGATTTTACCAGCTGTACTTATGTACTATCACACATTTGTGAAAGAAGTAGACCGCGATATAGCCACACGTTATTTATTAACGGCTGCTGCTATTGGTATTTTATATAAAAAGAATGCCTCTATATCGGGTGCCGAAGTAGGTTGCCAAGGTGAAGTTGGCGTTGCGTGCTCTATGGCAGCAGGCGCATTAACAGAAATTGTTGGTGGCAATGTTGTGCAAGTAGAAAACGCAGCAGAAATTGGTATGGAACATAATTTAGGCCTCACGTGCGACCCTGTTGGTGGCTTAGTACAAGTGCCGTGTATTGAACGCAATGCAATGGGCGCGATTAAAGCAATTAATGCCTCACGTTTAGCTATTCGTGGCAGTGGAGAGCAAAAGGTATCACTTGATAAAGTGATTAAAACCATGCTTGAAACCGGCAACGATATGAAAACCAAATACAAAGAAACCGCTCGCGGTGGATTAGCAGTTAATATTATCGAATGTTAATCAGCTCGCTATAAAGAGAAAAAGCTGCCTATTTTAAAATAGGCAGCTTTTTTATTGTTCGTTCAATGCAATCACCTTATTTAACGGGTAACTCTATATCTGCAAATAACTTATCTACGTCATCTTGGTTACGTAACAAGCTTGCTCGCTCTACGCGCTCTTTAGTTAAGTGCGGTGCAAAACGTTCAATAAAATCATACATGTAAGTACGTAAAAAGCTGCCCTTTCTAAAACCAATTTTGGTCGTGCTTGCTTCAAATAAGTGGCTTGCATCAATACACACTAAATCGGTATCGCTCACTTGATCTATCGCCATTGAAGCGACAACACCAACTCCTAAACCCAGTCGTACGTATGTTTTTATAACATCAGCATCGGTTGCAGTAAATACAATGTGTGGCTCAAGTCCGTGTGCGCTAAATGCTTTATCTAACTCTGAGCGGCCCGTAAAACCAAATACATATGTAATGAGTGGATATTGGGCAATGTCAGCAACAGTTAAACTATTTGCCTTTTTAGCGAGCGGATGGTCTTTAGCAACAACAATACTGCGATTCCAATGATAACAAGGCAACATAACTAAATCTGAATACAAATGCAGTGCTTCTGTTGCAATAGCAAAGTCGGCATCACCGCGTGCTGCAGCATCCGATATTTGCTGTGGAGTGCCTTGGTGCATATGAAGCGATACCGCAGGGTATTTTTTCATAAACCCTTGAATAACGTTAGGCAAAGCATAACGGGCTTGGGTATGTGTTGTGGCAATATTTAACTTACCTTGATCAGGTAACGTATGCTCATTAGCAACGGCTTTAATACCTTCTACTTTGGAGAGTATTTCACGAGAAATATTAATTATATCTTCGCCAGCACCGGTTACATGCGTTAAATGTTTACCACTGCGACCAAAAATTTGTACACCCAACTCATCTTCTAACATGCGTACTTGTTTAGAAATTCCTGGCTGCGAGGTAAATAAACTCTCAGCAGTCGCTGAAACATTTAATTTATGATTTTGTACTTCTACGATGTATCTGAGTTGTTGTAATTTCATGGCTGCAAATTTTAACGTTATTATTCATATTATTTATAAAGGCAATACCGCTTAAAACCAAGTGTTATTTGCGTAAAATATCACTTTAGGTCTTTAGGTGTGCAATTATCTGATTAGAGCTCAAGGCTAGCATAATAAATATGCTTGAGGTAGCGATGTTTATTCAGCTTTAGTTTATAAGCCCTTAGGGTGACTACGGTTTATAAAGAGCTCAACCTATCAATTTTTTGGTGTATTTTTTAAGTTAATCGGCGCAAAGCTACCCTGTTAACGTATATTTAATGTAAGATTAAATAATTAGGTTATATGTCCGAGAATTACACCATGATCGTTTCTATTATAATAGTGCTTATAGTTGCATTGATTGTGATTGCACTTTGGGTAAGTGCTGTACAACAACACAAAGAAAAACAAGAAGCGGAACGCCGCAAAGAGCTAACAAAACAAAAAGCTATAATAGAAGAAACAGAAGAAGCACTAATGAATAGTGCCAATATACCTCTTTCTGAAAATATAATCCGTGTATTGCAACGCCGTATTTACGAAGCATTAAACACGATGGTTACTAGTTCGCCAACATCCAAAGCACTCAAAAGCCGCTTAGGTGAGGCTAAAACGCACCTCACCAATGCAGTTCTAGACAACAGCAGTGAAGCCCTAACGCTACCGAGTAATGACAAGCAGCTTGTTGGCCTAATTCAAGGTATTAAAAAATTACGCTCAATTTTACGCTCTGAACATAATAAAGGTCGTATTGATAGCCAAGTTTTTGTTTTAGAAGATAAACGTCTTGAAAAACTACAACTGCGTATTAATATCGAAAGCCAAATAAAACGTGGCTTATCTGCCCGCTCAGCGAGTATGGTTGGCTCTGCAAGGCAGTATTTTGAAAAAGCACAGGCAACGCTCAATGCAGTTACATACACCGATGAATATGTAACAACAAAACGCCAAGAAGTTGAAGGTTACTTAGAAGCAATTAGTGTTGAACTAAGAGCTTCTAATGCAAGCGCACTTAAAAAGAAAACAGAAGAAGAGCAAGACGACTTAGATATATTGTTTGCTCCTAAAAAGAAATGGTAGCGTTTTTATACTAAAAATAAGTATTAAAAAAGCCTGCACAAATTAAATTTATGCAGGCTTTTTTGTCTCTTTGTTAGTCATTAAGACAAAAATGCAAACTTGAAAACAAACAAGGCTGTTAATATCCAAACACTAATACTGATTTGATCTTGCTTACCACACAATACTTTTACCGCTGTATAAGATATAAAGCCAAGTGCAATACCGTGCGCAATCGAAAACGTTAATGGTGTCATTAGTAATACCACAGTAACAGGAATTGCATCGGTCATATCATCCCAATTTACAAACTTTAAATTTTGTAACATCAGTACAGCGACATATAAAATAGCACCTGCCGTAGCATAAGCCGGTACCATTTGTGCAAGCGGTGCAAAAAACATCATTAGTAAAAAGCAAATACCTACAACTACAGCCGTTAAGCCAGTACGTCCGCCAACAGAAACACCAGCAACCGATTCTATATACGATGTAGTCGTAGACGTGCCTAGCATCGCACCTGCAATTGTTGCAGAGCTGTCAGCACTTAGTGCGCGCCCTAAACGAGGCATGTTACCTTTTTCATCAGCTAAACCAGCTTTTTGAGTGACCGCAACTAATGTACCCGAAGTATCAAAAAGATCGACAAACAAGAATGCAAAAATAACACTCATCATTGATATATCAAAAGCGGCGGCAAAATCTAGTTGCATAAAAGTAGGCATTATTGATGGTGGCATAGCCATAACACCGTGATATTCAACAAGCCCTAAACTTAGTGCAATGCCTGTCACTAATAAAATACTAATAAGTACACCGCTTTTAAAATCGCGGTATAAAAGCGCTGCAATTACAAAAAAGCTTAATATAGCTAATAATGGGCCTGGGGAAGTAATGTCGCCCAATTGCACTAGTGTTGCTGGGCTTGAGACAATAATGCCTGCATTTTTAAGGGCAATTAAGGCTAAAAAAGCACCAATACCTGTTGCGATAGCTCGCTTGAGCACCAGAGGTATGGCATTAATAATCCATTCTCTGACTTTAAATAAACTTAAAAATAAAAATATACAACCCGACATAAAAACAGCCCCTAATGCGGCTTGCCAGGTATAACCCATTCCTAATACGACGCCATACGTAAAAAAAGCATTTAGTCCCATACCAGGCGCTAATGCTAATGGATAATTAGCCCATAAACCCATTATAAAACAGCCTATCGCAGCTGCTATACAGGTAGCTACAAATGCAGCCCCTTGGTCCATCCCTGCCTCAGCAAGCATAGCCGGGTTTACAAATACAATGTATACCATAGTGATAAAGGTAGTTAGGCCAGCAACGCATTCGCGTTTAACTGTTGAGTTATTTTCGCTGAGTTTAAATAAGGCTTCAAACATAATAAACTTGTGATAGTAAAAAGTGACGAGATTTTAACATAAAAATTATCTTTTACAGGACATTTTACCTTGCTATATACTAAACTGTTAAAGTAGTTAAAATAATAAATGAACCAATATGCTTAAAACAACACCTTGTGAGCAAGACTTAGAGCAACAGCTAGACAACATTTTAGGTTTTGTTACTCAACCAGAAAGCAGCCCCGCGCCCATTGATAATAAAAAAGATGAGCAAAGTACTATTAATAAAGCCCTATATTATTTAAAAAATAATCAAGCTCCATTGGCTGCAAAATGGATGCGCCTTGCTGCAATGGCAGGAAACCATAGAGCACAGTTTTATTTAGGTTTATTTTTTGTAAAAGGTGAAGGCGTGCCACAAAGTGTATTTCATGCTGTAGCGTGGTTGAGCTTAGCGAGTAGCCAAGGGTACGCACCTGCCACTACAGCGGTTACAGATATACGCAAACATATCGAAACTAAGCGATTTAAAGATGCTCAATGTTATGCAGCAAGTTTGTACGAACAAATCCACCAACTCCAGTTTTCTCATATGATCCCTCGCACCAGTGAAAACACATAAACTAATTAAGTTATAAGTACTGTATACAGTGTTGAAAAATACTGTATATAGTTACAAAGATACTCCTACACAGTATAAAACCCACAAATGAAAACATGACTCAAAAGTTTATTTTAAAAATACCCTCTTAAAAGCAAGCCTATAACAAGTTGATTAATAAAGAATTATAGATTTAAAAACAAAAAACAATGATCAAAAGCTGAATAACTGTACAAATAAATAGCATAAAATGCTTGCACGAAAGCACTGTATAAACTACTGTATATGAATACTGTATAAAAACCCAGTGAGTGAAATTATGTTACAGCCTATTACCGTAAGAACAGTTAAAAGTTACCAACAAGACGAGCAAAGCGATTGCGTAAATTTGATCCAAATTGAAGATGAAATTTCAGCGACCTTTGAGCTTTTAAAAGTATTACACCAATACAATAGCTCTAATGCATGGACGTTATTAATTGCGCCAGATCATGTACCGAGCAAAGCTTTACTTGACTCATGCTCTATTGATACAAGTAAATTACTTGTTATTAGACAGAAGCACCTAGTAAATCTAGAGTATGTATTAAATTCTGCGTTACATAATGGAAACTTTGCAGCTGTAATTACCTGGACCGATATAGTTAATAACCAACTACTTACAAATCTATCGTTCGATTTAAGTAAAACAAATACAAAACTATACTGTTTTACTAAAAACGCTCAAACAACAGAGATACCACTCGCTCAATAAGCTTGTTAAACTAATGTTTTAGATTCTGTATTATTATTATGACTTCACTCAATACCACATTATGTTTTTGCAGCAGTGGGCACAATTATGCCGATTGCTGCGAGCCGCTTCACTTATCTGTAAAGCAAGCTGACACTCCTGAACAACTTATGCGCTCACGATTCAGTGCTTATGTTATTAAAAATGCAAAATATGTTTATCAAACCTACGCAAAAGAAAAACAAGCTGAAAACCCGGTTAAAGAAATCAATGATTTTGCTAACAGCTGTCGATTTATAAATCTTGATTTAATTGACTCAAGCCATGATGGCGATACTGGAACTGTAGAATTTAAAGCCCAATATTTTTATCAAAACTTATTTTGTGAGCTTCACGAAAAATCGCAGTTTATTAAAGAAAGCACCCAATGGCGTTATTTAGATGGCACTATATATCCTGTTGAAGATATTAAAGTAGGCAGAAATGATGACTGCCCATGCGGTAGCAATAAAAAGTACAAAAAATGTCATAGCATGTAATAAATAATCTTATTTAATATTTATCATCTAAAAAGTGTTTTTAAGTGGCAGAGTGATTTATTAGCTAACTAAACTTAAAAACACACTTTGTTACGCCCTTGCATTTTAGACTCATACATTTTTTCATCTGCGATCTGCAACGTGTTTTTGTTATTTACGTATGGTTGTAGGGTTGCACCGCCAATACTAATAGTCACAAAATCATATTCTGAATATTTGTGTAATATTCCTAAATCGGCCACATTCTGTTTAATTTTATCAGCAACACAAATTGCACCTTCAGTGCTTGTATGCGGTAGAACAACTACAAACTCTTCGCCGCCATAACGCGCAACAAAATCGGTTGGCCTTTGCAAACTATTAGTAATAGTTTGTGCTACTAGGTTTAACACCGTATCCCCCTGCACATGACCATAGATATCATTGTATTGCTTAAAATAATCTATATCGATGAGTAATAATGCATAGTCAACTTTTTCTCGTAAGGCGCTTCGTTCCATTTTAGAAAAATGTGCATCAAAATAACGGCGATTGAATACTTTAGTTAAATCATCTAAAAATACTTTTTGATTGAGTAAGTCGTGTTGTAATTTTAACGTTATATGGGCACGAACCCTTCTAAATAGTGTTTCTTTTACAATCGGCTTTTTAATAAAATCAACAGCTCCGGCTTCCCAACACTCTTCTTCTTCGTTTTCAAAGGATGTAACAAAAATAACTGGGATATCCTGTGTTTCAGTATTATTTTTTAATTTTAAACATGTATCAATACCACTCATTCCACCCATACTAATATCGAGTAGGACTATATCGGGTACATTTACATTACAAATTTCAATTGCTTCTTCACCACTTCCAGCTGTTGTCACATTAAAATGCTCAGATAATATTTTTTTTAATACGATTAAGCTTAATAACTGATCGTCAACTATAAGTACTTTAGAATTCTTTAAACTTAGTTTTAATTGATGGTCAGAGTAATTTATTGGCATAGTAAAAATGTTTTGTTTTTTTAATTAAAAACAGCCTATAGCATCACATTTTGTTATGCAAATGTTAATTAAGAGGGATTCTACTTATTGGTTATTAATAAAAATGCTTTTTAGTAAATCTTTATTGCATAAAAACAAAAAATGAGCCACTTGGGCTCATTTTATAACTTTGAATACTTTATTAGTTAAGTATTATTCGTCATCATCTAAATCTAATTGCTGACGTTGAGCAGGTCGAGCTAAAATCTCTACATAGAAAGAGGTCAAACCTTGCTTTTCAATTTCGCCAATTTGGTTACTTAATTCAGCAACGTGCACAACTTGCGCATCTTCAGCTGTGTTACCAAACTTACAGTCAAATGCCCAATAGTCAGCATCTTCAGGTAGCGTTTTATTACGCTCTCTTTTCAAATATTTTTTCACTTCGTGCTTTGCAGCATCAACCATACGAGGGTATTTGATTTTCTCGTGATTTAGCGTGAATGTTTTCTTCATTACGTTCCTAATTACCTTGGTTTAATGATAATGGCATTTCATGTCATACCATTTGACGCCATTATAGCAATTGCATTTAATTTTTGGATGCTTTTTTTTCATTAAATCAATTATTAGCAAATATATAAAGCAGACCCGTTATAAAGCATATATTAACTGATGATTATTACAATCATATATCACACCGCAATAAGCTGAAGTGGTTGATGTATTGCATCACTATTTAGGCTGTCGTAAAAAGCAACTGCATTTATAGGGGGATTCGCTAATTGTGTTTGTTCGCTTTTAATTCTTCTTCTGACAGCAAGCTCACAGTTATCTATTATATTAAGTGGAATATGCTTATCATCATTTCTAATCGCAAGTGGTTCAGGGCTTAAGCATTGCCTTAACTTAATACTTGTCATACCACAGCGCTCCCCTTCTTGAGATATTAATGAGGCATTAAACTGTCCAACCAACATATTGTATTCATCAGGGGCTAAAAGTTGCTTTGTACCTGCGCCAAATTGCTTTCTTAATGCCTCTTCTTCTATAACTAAATTATCTATTTCAGTTTTTGGTAAATGAAATTGGCTAAAGTCGAGTGCGTCATGTGACAGCATCGCTAATAATAGAGAAAATTCGCCACGGCGATTTTCATGCACACTATTATTGAGCCTACTGTTTAACTGACTCTCTGTGATTAACAAATCATCTATTTGCATAGTCTTTAGTCGATTGTGGTAACTGATAGATATTTATCGGCTTTATTTCAATTTTCTTTAGCTTTTTTCTTTACTTAAATACGCAATTTGCTATTATCAGCGCCGTTGCATTGGAGGGGTTCCCGAGCGGCCAAAGGGATCAGACTGTAAATCTGACGGCTCAGCCTTCGCTGGTTCGAATCCAGCTCCCTCCACCACTTTTCTTACCGCTAAGTTAAGTGGGGCCAAATGTAACAAAATAGTGTGGAGGGGTTCCCGAGCGGCCAAAGGGATCAGACTGTAAATCTGACGGCTCAGCCTTCGCTGGTTCGAATCCAGCTCCCTCCACCACTTCTTTTTTATTCCTATATTCCTATATTCCTATATTCCTATATTCCTATATTCCTATATTCCTATATTCCTATATTCAGGTTAACCTCAAAACACCCATTGTAAATTCATACTGTTTTTCTTTAGCCATGTTGATGATGCTTTATAATTAGGAAAAAAATGCTCAACGTGTTGCCAAAAAGCTTTGCTGTGGTTTAAGTGACGTAAATGCGCTAACTCGTGGACAATCACATAATCAATAGCATGATAAGGCGCTCCGATTAAATGCAAATTAAATGTTAGCTCTCGCTTACTATTACAACTTCCCCACTTTCGCTTATAAATAGCTACTTTTAGACTCGTAGGTAATTCTTCACCCATTTGTGCGCAGAAGTACGCTAAACGCATTTCTATATATGCAGTTAGTTGCTCTTTTAAATATTCTTCAAGAAGTTGCTTATATTTTTGCGAAGTATTTTTAACGCGCGAAGAGTGTGTAATAAGCAAGCTGTCGTTACAGTTTAGTACTTCGGACTTAGTACCTTGCTTAAATTCTATGTTTACAATGCTATCAAAGATTAAAATTTGTTTGTCTTTGGGCGGGTTCTGTCTGCTATCAGCAATATTGTGCTGTTTAGTTAATTGAGCATTTACCCACACCTGCTTATCAAAAAGCCATTCTTGGATGTGTTTATTACTAACAAATTGAGGGGCATATACAGTCACCTTCTTGTTATGTACTTTAATGGCAACCGTTTTACGTTTTATACTTTTCTTTAACTGATATTCAAACACTTTCATACTCATTAATGATATTGCTACAAGAAAATTCACCAGCAATTAATAAAACCAAATAAAGTGTAATTTTCGCTTAGTTAAGCCAATTCATTAGTTTTATTAAGGTTACTCGATAGAAACTTAAATATGACCATATAAATCTAACTTAGTCCTGTGACAGGCAATACATTAGAATAAAAAACACCAACTAAAAAACTAATGCCTGATAAATAAAAGAAAACTAAAAGTAATAAATTCGTTATTTTAATCACTTCATTGAATTAACAGTTTATTTATTAATTAATTAGATTAAACTTGATAAATAAAGATTATATTTTGAGCCATTATGTTATCAGCTTTTTTTATCACAGACCAAGATCCTAGCTTAATCATTAATGGCGTTTACGATCCTCTATTAGTTTCAATGTCATTGCTAATTGCTATTTTTGCAGCCTTTTTCACCATTCGGCTTATAGAGCTCGCAAAAGAAACTCAATTTCCTAGCTACCAACGTTTAGCAAATGTGACCGCTGCTACTGTTTTTTCGGCTGGTATTTGGAGTATGCACTTTATTGGTATGCTTGCCTTTTCACTGTGTACTAATATTGATTATGATCCAACAATCACTCTCCTTTCTTTTATACCAGCATTTATAGCATGTCAGTACGCTGTATCAATGCTAGTAAATAGTAAAGGGAATCTAAAAGTATTGTCGATTTGCTCCGTGTTACTAGGAGCTGGCATTGGCACTATGCATTATAGCGGCATGGCTGCAATGGATCTTGCTCCTTTACTTAGATATGATCCATTGATATTTGCGTTATCAATCATTGTTGCTGTAGCCCTATCCTTTATAGCCCTTTACAGTCGCTTTAATCTTGAGCGTTTTTTACCCTCTTTATCACCTCTTCAAAATAACTCAATTAGCGCTGTTATTTTAGGGTGTGCTGTTGCTGGTATGCACTATATGGGTATGGCCGCTACACGTTTTGTAGCTACATCGCCACTAATCTATGATGATGCTAACGCAACCGCAGGACTAACTTTTATCGCCATTGCAGTCGCCACAGCAACTATCGCGATTACAAGCGTGGTTGGTGTAATAAATGGTATGGTTCGCTATCGCATGCTACTTGAGGATAAGTCGGCAAAAGAATCCCGTCTAAATGCTATTTTAGGCACCGCTATAGATGGCATTGTTACCATTGACCATACTGGTATTATTTTAAGTTTTAATGAAGCCGCAAGTAAAATTTTTGGCTGGCAAGAAAACCAAGTTCAAGGCAAAAACGTAAAAATGCTAATGGACGATAACATTGCCAAGCACCACGACGAATACCTCTTAAATGCTCACAATGTTGATCTAGGTAAAATAATAGGCATAAACCGTGATGTATATGCAAAACACATGAACGGACATGTTTTTCCTATTCGCTTAGGTATAGGCGAAGTAAATCAGCCGGGCCATAACCCTTTATATGTTGGCTTTATCACCGACTTGACCGAACAACGCGCTTTGCAGCAAAGTTTAGAAGAGAAAGAACAAAAATACCGCTCTCTTATCGATAACATGCCCGGAGTCGCGTTTAGATGCAAGTTTGATGACAACTGGACTATGTTATTTATTAGTCCAAATATAATTGAGCTTACAGGGTATAACCCAAATGAGTTTACAGAGCATTGTATCGAGTTTAATGACTTGGTCTTGAAATCAGACCAAAAACAAATAGTTGATGAAGTCACTAAAGCTGTTGATGCAAAGTCTCAATATTCTATTGAATACCGAATTAGACACAGAAATGGCAAAATTTTGTGGTTGTTAGATAAAGGGAGTATCGACTTTGATACTCAAGGCAACCCAAAGTGGATTGATGGTGTCTTAGTCGATATTACTGAACGCAAAGAATATGAAGAAAAACTAGAGCAAGCTAAATTTAAAGCTGAAGAAGCTGCTCATGCAAAGCAATCTTTTATGGCTAATATGAGCCATGAAATCCGCACACCAATGAATTCTATAATAGGTTTTAGCGATCTATTAATGGATACCCCACTTGATCAAGAACAACAAAAGCACTTGGTTACCGTAAATAATGCAGCGCGTTCATTGCTAAGATTGTTAAATGAAATTCTCGATTCTGCAAAACTAGAACGCGGCAAGCTCACCATTGAGCCAGTCCACTTTAGCTTAAAACCAGTGATAGACAGTATTATTTCTACTTTTTGGTTAGAAGCTAAAAAGAAAGATTTAGAACTTAAACTCCATATTAAAGAATCAGTAAGTTCTACGTACTACGGCGACCCAGATCGACTCAGACAAGTACTCACTAATCTAATTGGTAACGCGATTAAGTTCACCGCAGAAGGTTCTGTTACGGTCACCGTTGGCATGACACAAAATCAGCATCTGTTTTTTGAAGTGCAGGATACCGGAATTGGTATTGCAAAAGATCGTATTCAAGCAGTGTTTCAACCTTTTGAGCAAGCCGATGGCACGACTACCCGCCGCTTTGGTGGTACAGGCCTTGGTACAACCATAAGTAAACAACTTGTAGAGCTTATGGGCGGAACAATAAACTTAGTAAGTGAGCTAGGTAAAGGCACCTGTTTTTACTTTTCATTGCCGCTTACTTTAGGTGACGAATCTAAAATAGATTATTTTGATGGTCTACACACCCAACTGCCTGCACTTAGAGTACTAGTAGTTGATGATATAGAGCAAAATACAGAACTACTGTCTTTGCTTCTGTCACGCGACCAGCATTCAGTTACTAAAGCGTCAAACGGACTTGAAGCGATTAAAGTTTTTGAAGAACAAGACTTTGACGTCATCTTAATGGATATACATATGCCATTGTGTGATGGCATACAAGCAGCACAAAAAATAAGAGCAATAGAAAACCAAAGGCAGCTTAAGTACACGCCAATTATAGCGCTCACAGCAAGCGTATTACAGCAAGATAAACTTACGGCTAAAAAAGCAGGCATGAATGGCTTTGCCAATAAACCTATTGATATAAACCAACTAAACCAAGAAATAGCGCAAGTGCTGGGGCTTGGTATTGCAAAAGAAATGGTTATATCGCAAAGCGATCCTAAAGCGCAGCATATAGATTTTGAAAAAGGATTAGCACTTTGGGGTTCTAAGTGTAAGCAACTTACAGAGATTACTAAGTTTGTTAGTGATAGTGATAAGCGGTTTGAGAGATTATTTAATGATAAATTATCAAACATAAAAGATGTCGATAGCCTCATTCACACACTCAAAGGTGTTGCTGGTAACTTAGGGCTAACAACGTTAATGAAGTTATTAACCGATTTAGAGCACAAGCAAAGTGATGCTAAAGTTATTAGTCTTTTAGACGATATCAAAAACGAACTACTTATTATAACGCAACTGCTGTCATCAAATACTTGCGATGAGCCAAATAGCAAGCCTGAAGATAATAGCTCAGACACTCTATCAATAGATGAGATTAAGCAATTGTGTGAAACACTTCATCAAGATGCGCAAAACGCAGAATTAAATGATGAACTACTCGCAAAGTTGCAACGCGGCGCACCTTCTACCTTTCAAAATGAAGTTGATGATATAGCCGAAGCCTTTGATGAATTTGATTTTGATAAAGCACACGTAATACTAGAAACCTTACTTGAAAAACTAACAAACAATGAGTATTAATTAATGGATTTTACGACAGATAGGCCACGGGTATTAATTGTTGACGATGAGCCTGCAAATCTAAAAGTAATGCGCGAAGTGTTAGGTAATCAATATCGTATGTCGTTTGCTAAATCGGGTGATGCCGCACTAGCACTACTTGAAAAAGAACTACCAAAGCTAATTTTGCTCGACATAATGATGCCAGATATGAATGGCTTTGAAGTGTGCCAAATTGTTAAGAGAAATCCTAAAACATCACATATCCCAATTATTTTTGTAACTGCGCTTGGCGATGAAAGCGATGAATACAAAGGTTTTGAGTTAGGTGCAGTAGATTATATTACTAAACCAATAAGCCCTGCCATTGTAAGAGCAAGGGTTAATACTCACTTGTCGCTAGTACAAGCAGAGCAATTAAAGCAAGCTCATGTAGATTTAGTAGAACGTCTAGGCCGTGCAGCGGAATATAAAGACACCGACACGGGTGAACATATTGTGCGCATGAGCCAATACAGTAAAGTATTAGCGTTAGCACTCGGTATGGATGAGCAACGAGCAGAACTTTTACGTCAAGCTGCCCCAATGCACGATGTAGGAAAAATAGGTATCCCTGATGCTATCCTACTCAAACCTGGAAAGTTAACCTCTGAAGAGTTTGATCATATGAAAGAACACGCCACCATTGGCGCGCAAATTTTAGCAAACTCATCATCTCCTTTACTACAACTTGCACATACGCTTGCAATTGAACACCACGAAAAATGGGATGGCTCAGGCTATCCTAACGGGATCAAAGGCGAAGAAATATCAGTTGAAGGTAGAATTGTTGCTATAGCTGACGTATTTGATGCACTTACCTCAAAACGCCCTTACAAAGAGGCTTGGAGCGTAGAGAAAACAGTTTTGCATATGCAAGAGCAAGCAGGAACTCATTTCGATCCCGCTCTAATCGAACTATTAGTAAAAAACTTAGACGATATTATTGCTATAAAAAATGCAAATCAAGAAAGCTAATTCTTTTTAGCACTGTGAGAGCCAAGCTCAATATTTGGGTAATAAGATTTTATATAACGATAGTCATGTGACGTAATTTCATGGCTATTGCCACTTTCGTCTTTAAAGTACATAGAAAACGTTACACCATGATCTGCTAAAACTACTTTTATATTTAAACTCTCAAGATGAATACGCCATTGAATAAATTGATCTCCTGAGGCCAAAAATGCAATCCCTTTACTGCGCCCCTCTCCTTCAAACAATGCTAAACGAGTGGTTGAACAAGCATCTTCAAGCGTTAAAGGGCCTCGCCCATGCTCATTCCAAAAGGTAAGCTCTGGCACTACGCTAAAACCTAAAACCTGTTCATACCACTTAACGGCATTAGCTAAGTTATCAACATTTAAATGGCAATGATCAATGCCAGATAATTTCGGTATGCTTGTATTATTCACATTACTCACCAATTTCTGACTTTAATTGCTCTAAAAACTCATGCATATACCTTGTTCGTCTATTCGCCTCTGCTTTAGCTGATGGGGTATTCATACTATCGGCAATATGTAATAACTTTATGAAAAAATGATCAAGCGTGTATGTTTTATCATCAGCCTCGCGTTCAACACAAAAAGGGTCATTTGGGTTATATAATAACCGAGAAATTGAGCCACCAACTTTCATGCATCGGCTAACGCCAATAGCGCCCAACGCATCCATTCTGTCGGCATCTTGTACTATTTGCGCTTCAACTGTTTTAATTTTTATATTTGCGCTGAAGCTATGCGCTGCAATTGCATGATGAATCTCATCAAAAAGTGACTCGTCATAATTAATCGATTTTAAAAACTCCAATGCCTTATCAGCTGCCATAGTAGAGGCTTTTGCACGATCAGGGTGGTTTTTAGCCACCGCCACACAGTCGTGCATCCACGCTGCAGGTAATACTACTGACATGTTTGCCTGCTCCGCATTACATAACTGTATTGCAACACGCACCACTCGCTCTATATGAGTAATGTCATGAGCAACATCAGCATGCACTAAAGAGGCGATAAACCCTCTACATTGTGAGTTAAGTATTTCTAAATCAGGGCTTAAAGCGACGTCAGACAAAGTTAGGTTCCAAAAAGCTAATTAATCAATGAATTATCCGTACTTTACCGTGCTTTATGCCCCCCTTGCAAAACATTCATTGTATGTTGCTCCTTGCTTGACTAAAATACAGCGCTTATTTATTACTACTGAGAAGCCTTATGTCATCTGCCGTTTACCTACAAGCTGGTCGCGATAAATCATTAAAAAGAAAACACCCTTGGTTATTTTCAAAAGCCATCAAAAAAATTAAAGGTAAACCTGGATTAGGCGACACAGTAACGATTCACGACAGCGAAGGTAAGTTTTTAGCAACTGCTGCGTATAGCCCTCACTCACAAATTCGTGCACGTGTTTGGAGCTTTGACGAAAAAGAAGTCATCGATCAACACTTTTTTGAACGCCGTTTACGTCGCTCATTAGAAGCCCGTAGCCAAGTTATTGAAGAAGGCGGATTAACAGGGTTTCGCTTATGTGCTGCTGAGTCTGATTACTTACCAGGCGTTACAATAGATAAGTTTGACAACGTATTAGTGTGCCAGCTATTAAGCGCCGGTGCCGAGCGCCATAAAGGCGAGATTGTAGGTGCATTGATGTCTATTTTCCCCGGCTCTAGCATATATGAGCGTTCTGACGTAGATGTACGTACTAAAGAAGGCTTAGAACCAATTAAAGGCGCACTTTGGGGGAATGAACCAAAAGAGCCTGTGCTTATTGAAGAAAACGGCTTAAAAATCGAAGTTGATATAATTGAAGGTCACAAAACAGGATTTTACTTAGATCAGCGTGACAGCCGTGCTGCACTTGAGCGCTTCTCAAAAGGTAAAACTGTCCTTAACTGCTTTAGTTACACAGGTACATTCTCGTTGTATGCCCTGCGTGGTGGATGTGAGCATGTAACTAACGTAGATGTATCGCAACCCGCTTTAGATACAGCAAAACGTAATGTTGAGCATAATAACTTAGATTTAAACAAAGTGAGCTTTGTTAAGCAGGATGTATTTAAATTATTACGCCAATACCGCGACGAAGGTAGACAGTTTGATACCATCGTAATGGACCCACCAAAATTTGCTGATAATAAAGCGCAGCTAACGGGCGCGTGTCGTGGCTATAAAGATATCAACATGATTGCCATGCAAATACTAAAACCAGGCGGAACACTATTAACATTCTCATGCTCTGGTTTAATGGAACAAAACCTGTTTCAAAAAGTAGTAGCCGATGCAGCACTTGATGCAGGTAAAGACCTACTGATAATGGAGCGATTAAACCAGGCAGCCGATCATCCAATTGCTGGCAGCTACCCTGAAGGCTTTTACTTAAAAGGCTTAATCTGTAAGGTTTTTTAATATCTACTATTGAGTTTAACTGAATCGATTTAGTTAAACTGAATGATTTCAAGACCTGCTGTTACCGTGCCATCATCTTCTTTGCTGGCACGTATTACTTTTGCTGTTGCATTTAAAGGCGCAATACTTGGATGAGTCGAATCAATGTTCACCGTCAGTAAGGTATTAGGTTCAAGCAATTCATCTAAATGAATTGATAAACCTGTTGCACTTAAATCCACGCACTCTGCGGCAAAACTTAAACCCGCTATTGGTTCTATCGTTGTTAAATTTGCAGGAGTGTTAATCTGCATGCGTCTAAAATTTCGCTTATCATCAGTAAACATATGTTACCTCTAAACAACCGTGTTAATTTCTTCCAACAAAGCACCCAATGAAAATGGCTTTACAACATACGCGTTACAACCAGCATCAAACCCTGCTTGTTTTTCAGATGGGGACTCTAGGCCCGATACCATAACAACAGGAATATTTTTTGTTTCAGGTGTGTGCTTTAGCATTCGGCATGTATCATAACCATCAAGACCAGGCATACAAACATCAAGCAAAATTATATCTGGCGGACTCGCAATTGCTGACGCAAGGCAGCTTTGCCCTGAATCTGCGTAACTAACATCAAATTTCGACGCTAGTGCGGCTTTGAGCATTTCAAAATTAAAATACTCGTCATCTACCACTAAAAGTCGCTTTGTTTTATGTTCAATCGATGAGGACATAACTATGTCGCTTCCTTTTCAAAACAAAAATAAATCCTTCTATTAAGGTACTAAGCTTAATAGAAAATGCAAGTTTTATTCTATCTCTTTTATCGCATTAAGTACCCGCTTGGCTGAAATTGGGTAAGGCGTTCCTAGTGTTTGAGCAAATAACGACACTCTAAGCTCCTGTTGCATCCAAAAAATAGCGGTTACCTCTTGTGGTATAGGCAACCCTTTAGGCGTTTTATTAACTACTTTTTTATACTCTTGCGCAACTTTATCTAGCTCTAGTACGCATAACCTATCACGATTTGGATCCACAGGCAGCTTTTCTAAACGTTTTTGAATCGCTTTTAAATAACGAATTAAATCCGCTATTTTATCTGCGCCATGCGCGCTCACAAAACCTTTAAATATAAGTGACTCAAGCTGTGACTTAATATCGCCGTGCGCAGTTATCATGGTTAAATCAACGCGCCCTTTCATTTTTTTATGCAGGGCATGAGCAATACTTAATACTTGCTCAACTTGCGTTGCAATCGATACAACGGCATCGCCCAGCTCACTGCGTATTTGCTCTTTTACTGTTTCAAATGCTTTTTCGTCGCGTATATCACCGTGTTTTACTAATAAGCTATCAACACCTGCGGCGATACAGTCATCAATTAAATCGGCTATTTTACCAAACGGATTAAAATACAAACCCAACTTTGCTTTATTGGGTAAGTTTTGTTGTAAGTACTTAATTGGCGACGGCACATTTAACAATACTAAACGGCGCAAACCTTGTTGATGCGCTTGCTGCGCTTTTGCTTCACTATCAAAAAGCTCTACTGCAGCGGCTGACTTTTTATCTACCAGCGCAGGGTACGCCTTTATTTCGTACTGACCTTGTTTTTTAACATATGACGCTGGCAGCTCACCAAAGTCCCATTGTGTTAGGTCTGATTTTTCAATGCCTTTATCGGCTACTTTAGACAATGTTTCGGTTACTTCACCTTGCAGCTCTGCTTTAAGTTTGGCTAAATCAAGTCCACGTGCAAGTAACTTATCGTGTTCATCACGTACTTCAAACTGTAATCGCAAATGCGGCGCAAGGGCTGTTAAATCCCACGCCTCAATATCAACTCTCACACCTGTCATTCTTAATAAACGCGTAGCTAAAGCATCAATTAAGCCCCCTTGCATTGGCTCAATGGCTGCAAGCACTGCATCTGCATAATTTGGTGCTGGCACAAAATTACGGCGCAGCGATTTAGGCAATGATTTTATAAGTCCACTTATTAGCTCATGTCTAAATGCAGGTATGTGCCAGTCAAAACCACTCTCTTGTACTTGATTCAACAGCGCTACCGGTATTTGTACCGCAACACCATCAACCGCTTGTCCTGGGTCAAAATGATAAGCAAGAGGTAATATAATATTGTCTTGCTGCCATGTGTCCGGGTAATCAAACTCAGTGATATTACTTGCGCCATGCTGCATTAACTCTTCGCGAGTCATGTGTAAGTAATGTTTATTTTGTTGTTTTTGTGTTTTATACCATTTTAAAAATGCAGCGCGGTTATTAATTTCTTTGGGAATTTTTTTATCGTAAAACTCAAATAACGTTTGCTCGTCAACTAAAATATCACGGCGACGCGACTTATTTTCCAGAACTTGAATATCTTCTATTAGTTCACGGTTAAACGCTAAAAAGCTCTCATTTAAACCCAGCTCTTGCTCAACTAATGCGGTGCGTACAAAAAGCTCTCGACTTACTTTTGGGTCAATATTGCTATAAACACAGCGACGTTTATTTACAACAAGTATGCCGTACAAAGTTTGCTGCTCAAACGCGATTACCGCACCTGGCTTTTTCTCCCAGTGTGGCTCTGTGTAGCTACGTTTTACTAAATGCTGTGCTAATGGTTCTACCCAGTTAATGTCTATTTTTGCATTTGTGCGGGCATATAATTTACTGGTTTCTACCAGCTCTGCCGACATAATCCATTTAGGGCTCTTTTTAAATAAACCTGAACCCGGAAAAATATGAAACTGACTATTACGTGCGCCTTTGTATATTTGTTTCTCATCTTTAAAGCCAATGTGGCTCAGCATTCCGCTTAATAACGCTTTATGAACAAGTTCGCCATCAGCCGCTTGGCTGGTTGCTTTCATGCCCATTTCATTACACACAGTACTTATTTGATAAACAATATCTTGCCACTCACGCAGGCGCATATAGGCTAGGAAATCTTTTTGACACAGCTTTCTAAACTGGCCGTTAGTTAGCTCGCTTTGCTGCTCTTCTAAGTAATTCCATAAGTTTAAAAAAGCGATAAAGTCTGAATCTGGGTCGTCAAAGCGGCCGTGTTTTTCATTGGCTGCAGCACGTTTTTCTTGCGGGCGTTCGCGTGGATCTTGAATCGACAGCGCCGCCACAATAACAATCACTTCACGCAATGCGCCAAGTTTGTGAGCTGTGAGCACCATTTTAGCTAAACGAGGGTCAACCGGTAATCGACTTAGCTCTCTACCCGATTGAGTTAAACTCGTTTTACTATCACGTTTAGCTGGTTTTACCGCTTGTAGCTCTTCAAGCAATGTTAGGCCATCATTAATATTGCGGCTATCTGGCGCTTGTACAAACGGAAATTGCGCCATATCCCCAAGCCCTAGCGCCAACATTTGTAAAATAACAGATGCAAGGTTAGTACGCAGTATTTCAGGGTCGGTAAACTCTGGACGTGATAAAAAATCATCCTCAGAGTACAACCTAATACAAATACCCGCTTCAACACGTCCACAACGACCCATACGCTGATTAGCACTTGCTTGTGATATAGGCTCTATTGGTAAGCGCTGTACTTTTGTACGGTAGCTGTAGCGACTTATACGCGCAGTACCTGGGTCTATTACATAACGAATACCTGGCACGGTGAGTGACGTTTCGGCTACGTTAGTCGATAAAATAATATGACGACGAGAATGCGGCGCAAATATACGGTTTTGCTCTGCGTTAGATAAACGCGAGTAAAGTGGCAATACATCGGTGTGTTTTAAATTACGCTTGCTAAGTGCATCTGCGGTATCGCGTATTTCACGCTCACCATTTAAAAATATGAGAATATCGCCAGGGCCTTCGACGCACAGCTCATCAACGGCATCAAAAATACCTTGTAGCTGATCGCCCTCCGCTTCCATATCATCTTTATTAATATCAGTAATAGGGTTGTAGCGCACATCAACAGGGAAAGTACGACCCGATACTTCTATAATGGGCGCATCATCAAAGTGCTTTGAAAAGCGCTCAGGATCAATAGTCGCTGAGGTAATTATTATTTTTAAATCAGGGCGCTTTGGAAGCAGGTTTTTTAAGTAACCTAAAATAAAATCAATATTTAAACTACGCTCATGCGCTTCATCTATAATGATGGTGTCGTATTGATTTAAAAATCGGTCTTGCTGAATTTCTGCCAGTAAAATACCGTCAGTCATTAGTTTAACGTAGGTATTATTAGAAACCTGATCGCTAAAACGAATTTTAAAACCGACTTGCTGACCAAGTTCGCACTTCATTTCTTCAGCAATACGGTTAGCCACCGTTCGCGCAGCGAGTCGCCGTGGTTGAGTATGGCCTATTAAGCCATCAACACCACGACCAAGCTCTAAACACATTTTAGGTATTTGCGTTGTTTTACCTGAGCCCGTCTCACCGGCAATAATAACCACTTGGTTATTAGCGATTGCGTCTTTAATTAACTCCTTTTTTTGACTTACTGGCAATTGCTCAGGGTAAGTCACTTTAGGAAGGTCCACTAAGCGCTTAGCTCGCAGTTCTTGGCTACGGGTTATATCAGCCGCTATTTTTTCAAGCGCGTTGGCATGCTTGTTTTCATCGGTTATTTTTTTTACACCATGTAAGCGTTTTTTAAAAATAAATTGATCTTTTTTTAAGCACGTTTTTAGCTCGCCAAACAACTGACCTAGGTTAACCACCCGCATACCTTATAAAATTTTAATAATAGAGCATTAATTGTATCAAACTAAATGCTCAGGGTTAATCCTACAAAGCGCATAACTGCCCAGATATATGTACTTATGGGTTATTCGTCGTTAAAAATTCCCACATAAGTCGCTTGTGTGTTCGATTTACTCGCGCGATACATGTCCGAGGTATTAAACGGTAAGCTAATATTCCCCTTAGTATCAATAATAATAACGCCGCCAGTCCCACCTATAGGCTTAAGCACACCGTTTATAACTTCATCTCCAGCTTCAGCTATGGTTTTATCTTGATACTTAACACGCGCACATATATCGCTCGCTACGTTATAGCGAATAAAATATTCACCATGCCCTGTTGCCGATACTGCGCACGATTCGTTTTCAGCAAATGTTCCTGCCCCAATTACTGGCGCATCACCCACACGGCCATAACGTTTTGCGGTCATACCGCCTGTTGATGTACCAGCTGCTAAATTACCGTTTTTATCAAGTGCCACGGCACCAACCGTGCCCATTTTATAGTTGTTAGGTAATGCTTTGTGTGCAGCTTGATACTCTTTGCTGGTTGCTTTGGCTTTATCTAATTTTTGCTTTGCTTTTAAAAGTGCTTTGTAACGAGGCTCAGTATCAAATAAGTTATTTTCAATAAGCTCAACGCCCTGCTCTTTAGCAAAGTCCTCAGCGCCTTGGCCGCTAAGCATTACATGCACGGAGTTATCCATTACCAAACGTGCTAATTTAATCGGGCTCTCAATATGTTTTACACCTGCAACAGCGCCGGCTTCACGGTTTCGACCATCCATTATAGATGCATCAAGTTCATGCCCGCCATCGTAAGTGTATACCGCTCCGCGTCCTGCATTAAAATAAGGCGATTGCTCTAATACTGTAATGGCCGCTATCACCGCATCTAAACTTTCACCGCCTTGGTGCAATACTTTATAGCCTGTCTCTACTGCTTCACTTAATTTAGCGCGGTACTGTTTTTCTTGAGTGGGTGTAAACCGTGCTTTTTCGATGGTCCCTGCCCCACCATGAATCGCAATGGCAAATGGAGTCTCTGCTGCTAATACGCTATTACTTAAAGCAAAAAGGCTGCTCGCAAAAATTGCTAATAATGGTGTTTTCATAATAAGTTCTTTTATGGGGAAGTTATAAACTAATGTGAATGGTTGAGAGCTTAATTTCAACTAAAGTGAGTTTAATGGCATAAAAAAAGCGCCTTAAGGCGCTTTTTAAATTTAACGTGTTTGTAATTAAGCTTGTTTTGCTTTTAAACGCGCTAAACGTGCTACTTGATGAGTAGACGTTAAGAAAGAATAAATTGGTGCTAAGTAACCACGTTTACGAAGCTCTAAGAAATCAGCATCGCTTAATTCGTTTAGCTTTTTCTCATCGATAAGGTAAATACCGTTGATGTCTTTTTTCTCGCCTTTAATGTCTACTGTTAGCGTTTGCGCAATTAGTAACTCTTTATCAGCAAGAAATTTAGTGAACGCTTCAGTTACTTGAGAAAACTCAATAAACGATACTAGCGCTTCTTTACGACGTTTTAGGTAATCTGTTTCTTCGCCGTTTTCAAATAATGCATTACCTTCGTCTTCACCAACAAGCGCACTTGCTTCGTCAATTACGATACCGTATTGATCTTGATCTGGGTGTTTAACTAAACCCAGTGGGTAACGAGTAGATGCCATAGGTGCAAATGCTGCAGTCCATTTACCATCTTCTACAAAAAGGTTTTCGCCTGGCTCTAAGCCAAACATAGCAACTGCTTGAAAAGTGCCTGTTTCGTTATTTTTAACGAATGACATTGGAAACTCGTTTGCTACACGTGCAAACTCATGTGCAACTACTGGCACTAAGTGTTGAGTTTTCATGAATTCTACATTGATGCCGTTTTGAATTTTAGTGTTGGCATGTTTTTCGTTGTGTAAAGGCTGTACTTGTTGCTCCGCCATGTTACTGCTCCGTTTATTTTAATTTATATGTTTCATTGTTAATGCCTTTAGGCTAATGCTTTTGAGCTAAAAAAGGAAGGGAAACTTTTATGACAACAACCATGAAAAAATAAAATTTAACTAAATCTGAACGTTGCTAAAAAACATACAGCTCAAACTCATAAATTTTGTTCAAAAACAACACACTTCGTGGTTGATTTTAATACAAATCAAAGTTATTCATTAACATTGGTTAACAGTTCAAAGCTATTTTTTTGCAGTGTTTGGGCTTAAATTTAAGCAAATAAAAAAGGCCGCTTATATAAGCGGCCTTTAAAAGTTAAATTGGCATCTAAATTAAGGCGCCCAATATACTTCAATATTTATACTTGGGTGATTAAGCACAGCGCGAAGTGGCATGTCATTAACATCGCCGCCCGCTTTTGCTTGCTTATAAACAGCGAGTTTTTCTTCACCGCTAATTAAAAGCTTAACCACTTTAGATTGCGCAATGGCATTTAACGTAAGCGTCATTCGCTCAGTAATACTACCCGTCACATCACTTTGTATCGCATTAATTGCACATACTGTTTGCTCAGTTGTTAAACCATGCTCTAAACCGTCTGCATTTGGGAATAACGACGCTGTATGGCCATCTGGGCCCATACCTAAAATAGTTACATCATATGGGCTTTTTAACTCGCTATAAGCCGCTTCACACTCTTGTGCGCCCTGTTGAGCCGTTGCTGCAGCGTTCTTCATAGTAATAAAGTTTGCAGCACTACCATGATTTTGTAATAAAGTACTTTTAATAAATGCTTCATTACTTTTTTCATGGCTTGGGTCTACCCAACGCTCATCAACCATAGCAACATCAACATGTTGCCAATCTAAATCAAGTGTTGATAAATGCTTATAAGCGGGCGCAGGAGACGAGCCGCCCGACACCATTAATACAGCACGGCCATCGTTTTTAATGCCATCACGTAATGATTGCTCAAGCGTTGCAGAAAGCTCAGCTGTTAACGCGTCTTTATCATCAAAAAACTTTTCAACTAGTGTTGCCATGCTTATACCTTATCGCCTGTGTTAAACCATACATGATTGTTTTCTGCCAATAATTCATCAGCATCATCAGGTCCCCAGCTACCAGCACGGTAAAGCGCAGGCTTACCTTTGTCTTGCCAACGGTCGATGATTGGATCAATCCACTTCCACGCTTGACGAACTTCATCACGGTGAATAAATAACGACGGGTTATCAGCAGCGGCATCAAGCATTAAACGTTTGTACGCATCTGAGTGGAAACCATTGCTGTAAGCTTGTGAAAGCTCAATATTCATTGTTACTGGCTCAAGTTGCATTTGAAGATTATCAAGGCGCTTAGACATAAGCGTTAGTTGAATTGTTTCCTCTGGCTGCAAACGAATAACAAGACGATTTGGCTCGATATTACCCACGTTATCTTCGTAGATATTGTGAGATACTTTTTTGTATTCAACCACAATTTCTGCACAGCGCTTAGCCATACGTTTACCCGTACGAAGGTAAAATGGAACACCTGCCCAGCGCCAGTTATCGATATGCGCGCGAATAGCTACAAACGTTTCTGTTTTACTAGAACCTTCATTTAGCTCTTCTAAGTAACCCGGTACAATTTTACCGTTTAAGTCACCTGGTACGTATTGACCACGAACAATATTTTCATCAACATCACCATCTACAAGCGGGCGAAGTGCTTCTAATACTTTTAGTTTTTCGTTACGAATGCTGTTAGCGTTAAGCTTATTAGGCGACTCCATTGCAACTAAGCAAAGTAGTTGTAATAAGTGGTTTTGAACCATGTCACGAAGTGCACCGGCTTTATCATAAAAACCAGCGCGGCTTTCAAGGCCAACCGTTTCTGATAAGCTAATTTGAATATTATCAATAGATTTAGCATCCCACATATTTTCAAACAATGAGTTTGAAAAACGCAGCGCCATTAAGTTTTGTACTGTTTCTTTACCTAAGTAATGGTCAATACGGAAAATTTGTTCTTCATTAAAAAACTCTGCAATTTTTCCATTAATTGCTTCAGCAGAATCACCGCAATAACCAATTGGCTTTTCAACAACAACGCGTGATGTAGGTGTAATTAAACCTTTAGTCGATAATATTTCACAACACGTGCCGTAAACAGCAGGCGGAAGTGATAAGTAAAACACGCGAGACTTAGTGCTTTCGTGCTCATCTAAAATGCCTTTTAGCACATCCCAGTTGTCGTCTGCTTCTGTAACATTACTTACCACTGGCACTAAAAAAGTAGAAAACGCTTTCCAATCTTTAGCGTTAAACTCACCTTTGCTTAAAAATTCTTGTAATGCTTTATGCGCTGTTTCTATGTATTCAGCACGTTTCGATTCTTCGCGCACTGTTGGTAGGATACGTGAGCCTTCAGGTAAGTTACCTTCTTGATATGCTCTGTACATTGCAGGTAGCAATTTGCGTAACGCAAGATCACCACCGCCCCCAAAAATTATAATATCAAAAGGATTAAGCATAGTTACTCTCTACGTTGTGATACCCAGTACATTTTGTAAATGCGCGGGTATGCCTATTTATTGCTAGATTAGATGGCTTTTATAGCTGTATTTAAATAAAAGCCTGCTGAATTGTTCTGTATCGATGATTTATTATTATTGTTTATCATTGCGCTTATTAAATGAGCCTTAGGGGCCCTGTATCTCCTCTCACAAAAATACAGACCCTAAGCACTCCAGCGCTACCCGTTCAAAGGTACTCGGTTTACTTACTTGCGTAAGCGAATTTTTTACTGCGTACGGTTTTGTTTATAGTACGCCATTAAGCCGTTTGTAGAACTATCATGAGCGTGTTTCACGCTATCATCAGTGAGTTCACTCTCAATTTTAGATGCTAAACCTTTACCCAGCTCTACACCCCATTGGTCAAACGAACATATTTCTAAAATAATGCCTTGGCAAAATATCTTATGCTCATACAGTGCAATTAAACGGCCCACTGTTTTAGCATCTACTGTATCTAATAGCATAGACGTTGTAGGACGATTGCCTTGATGAATTTTATGATTTAATAACTCATCAATCTCTGCTTGCGATTTACCCTTAGCGGTTAAATCAACTGTAACTTGCGCTGCATCTACACCACTCATCATCGCTTCTGTTTGTGCAAAAAAGTTCGATAATAAAATATCGTGATGCTTATCAACATTCACTTGTGGCTTAACTGATGCAATAAAATCTGCAGGTACAATTACATTACCTTGGTGTAAACACTGATAAAAGGCATGCTGGCCATTAATACCCGTCATGCCCCAAATAATTGGAACCGTAGTATAAGGTACCGTTTCGCCTGCAAAGTTAACGTGTTTACCGTTACTTTCCATTTCGCCTTGCTGTAAATACGCAGGCAACATATGCAGTGCTTGATCGTACGGTAATATAGCTTGCGCTGTATAACCTAAAAAGCTCGTATTCCATACACTAAGCAATGCCATAATTAATGGTATATTTTGCTCAAACGGCGCAGATTTAAAGTGCTCGTCTATTTCAAACGCACCTTCTAAAATTGCTTCAAAGGCGTCGTAGCCTAAATATAAAGCAATTGGTAAGCCTATCGCACTCCAAAGTGAAAAGCGACCACCAACCCAATCCCACATAGTGAATACGTTTTCGTCGCTGATACCAAAGGCTGCCGTTTTTTCTAAATTTGTACTTACTGCAACAAAATGCTTTGCAATTGTACTTTCATCTTTTGTTGTTTGTAAAAACCAGTCAACCGCCGTCTTTGCGTTTGTCATGGTTTCTGACGTCGTAAATGTTTTTGAAGAAATAACAAATAATGTTGTTTCAGGGTCAATGGCTTTTAATATAGACGAAATTTGTACACCGTCAGCATTAGATACGTAGTGAACATTTAACGTATCATCAGCAAGTGCTTTTAATGCCTCAGTTGCCATTTGTGGACCAAGGTTAGAGCCACCAACACCAATACTTACAACATCTTTTACCGCTTTGCCGGTATAGCCTAACCATTTACCGCTACGAACTTTTTCTACAAACACTTTAATTTTAGCTAACTCGTTGTCTACGGCTTGTGTCACGTTTTCGCCATCAACAATTAATGGAGTGTGAGCACGATTACGAAGTGCCGCATGCAAAACTGAGCGATCCTCAGTGATATTTATTTTTTCACCGCTAAACATTTTATCGCGCCACGATGCAATATCGCATTCTTTAGCAAGCGACATTAAGTTAGCAAAAACATCGTTATCAATAAGTTGCTTAGAATAGTCGAATAATACGCCTGGTACTTGAGTAGAAAACTGAGAAAAGCGCGTGTCATCTTGTGCAAATAACGTTTTTAGATGTGTTTGTTTCATCTTAGCTGCACTTTGTTCTAGTGCTTGCCAACTTGCTAGTTGCGTTCGGTTAGACATGTAAATATCCTCTATTTTTTTCAATCAATTGATTTAAAAATATTTTTTATAAAAGAAAAACTCTTATTACTACTTATTCACACTAAATTAAAGCGCAAATAGTATAACTAAAAATGCAAAAAAAGTGCTGTTTTTATAATTTTATGTGCAGATGATAACGCAATTTTTAGCTTTTGACACCGGTATCATAAAAATTTTATAAATTAATTTACCTGTAATTTTAAAGGCAACGGCATAGCTTAATCAATCAAAATGAAATATTAATGAATTTTTATAAGCGCTGCTAATTACTTTTCATAGTTATTCACTAATTACTGTAATTGTTTGCCTTGCAAACAATTAAACCTTAAAAACAAAAAATCGGCTCTAAAGCCGATTTTGTATAAATTAAAATCTTTGCTTAATTACTAAGCGCTAGCCCACCACTTAGGTTATAAACCGTTTTGTATCCTAGCTGCATTAAATTGCTCGCAGCAATCTTTGAGCGGTTACCACTGCGGCATAATAAAATATATTTGTTATTTTTACTTAATTGGCCTTCAAATACCGCATTTGCCATTCTGCTAAGCGGTATATTTAATGTTTTTTCATCTAGCGTATTAAATAACTGAGCAACATTATTTGCTCCATGTTCATACGGCTCCCGAGTATCTATTAAATACACATCGCTGGTGTTTAACATTGCTTTAGCGTCATCAAAATTTAATTGCTGTGTATCAATCTCAGGCAATGCATTTACATAACCACACAATTGCGTGTTATTTACTTGCTTTGAAGCGTCGTGCTGCTGCTTTTGTATAGTAAATTCATCAACTGAAATACTGCCGCTTACTAACGCATTGAGTAATGGCGTTTGGTTTTGTTGTACAGCCCAGTTCATGGCAAAACATTGTTGGTAGTCGTGCCCTGAGCAAATAATGCTGGTGCCATTAAGTTGCTCGCTTATTGCTAAAATAGAGCGTGCCATTGCTTTTGCATCCCCACCTATAAGCGATGTATTGCCAAGCCCTGCAGGCAAAATTAAATCACCACAAAAACAATAACGCGTTTCGCCATTACTATTTTTTAATAAATAACTTACGCTATCTTTGCTGTGCCCAGGTGTCGCTACTTTTTCAAGTACGTCATTTGCTAAGCTAATACTTTCTGCATTTAGTGGCCAACCTAAAGCATCAACCTCACCTTTTACAACTCTTGATGCAAGAACACTGGTTAATAAATTAGTCGCTGACTCTCGCTCTTGATGCAGATGTGTATTAAGCACCGCTGATATAGTTAAGTTTTGTGTATTAGCTATTTTTTCAAAGCGCGGAATAAGCTCAATAATCGGGTCTATTATAACTGCGTATTTATCATCGCTTACATAAAGCCAGCTACATGCTCCTTGGTGCCTAAACTGAGTAAGGCCAAGTGCGCACACTTCTTGTTGTGGTGTGGTGCTATCAGATACAATTAAACAGTTAGCCTGTAGTATTGCTTTAAGAGCGCGAATACGCACACAAGCATCATCAATATCGTGTTGTGTTGCCGCAGGTCCAAACGATAGCCTAATCGCGTTTTCGCTTTGCCACTTAGTTGCACCCATTGCATCTAAAACAAAACTTGTTGATGCGCCCGTACTACAAGCCGAGCCACCACTTACGCGAATGCCCGCAGCATCAAATAAATCAATCACTTCTTTGCTCGTTAAGTCGTTTACCGCAAAGTTAAGTGTGGTAGGCACGCTATAAGCAAAATCATGATTGAATGTAATATCACCAAAGGTGTCTTTTATCGCGCTTTGTAACTGGCTTCGATAAGAGTTAAGTATGCTAATTGGTTTAAATGTATCGTCTGATTTATCAAGCAACATACTAAATAGTTTATTTAACCCTGCAATACCGGGTAGATTTTCGGTGCCTGAACGCATTCCACTTTCTTGACCGCCACCCGCTATAAAAGGTGTATACGCACTGCCACTACGAATATATAAAAAGCCAATACCTTTAGGTGCGTAAAGCTTATGCCCCGAAAAAGGAGCGTAATCAATAGTTGTATTACTCAGTGCGAGCGCTTGTTTACCGAGTGCTTGTACGCAATCCACCATCCACGATACATTTTTGTTACGGCTACGAATTACCTGCTCTATAGCGGGTAAATCTTGATATACACCGGTTTCGTTATTAACGGCCATGGTGCAAATCATCAAAGCGTTATTAATATGCTCTGCGATAAAATCTAAATCTAAAATACCGTTGCTATCAACCGGAATAGCAAGCACCTCAGCATTAACGTCAAGTACGCTATTCCAGTGCTTGAGTGTATTTGGCACCGCTTTATGCTCAGTAGCGCCATATAATAATACAGGGTTTTTAATAGACTGCTTTTTAGCATTAATTAATGTAGAAACCACCGCAGTTTGAATACCTTCTGTTGCGCCAGAGGTAAATAGGATATCGCCATTAGTTGCGCCAATAACCGTGCGTGCCTTTTGACGTGTTTGTTCTAATAAATGCTTGGCTTGAATACCTGTGATGTGCGGGCTTGAAGGATTACCAAAACATATTTGCATGGTATGAGAAACAACATCAGCAATACAAGGCAACACAGGGGTCGTTGCATTTGCATCAAGGTAAACTTGTTTTACTGGCTCATCGTGCAATAAAAACTCAGACATTAAAAAACGCACCTTATTACTAAAAAATATATCTTATTACCAATAGTACATAAATTTACAGGTAATGAGTAATAATCAATTAGCACTAGAGGTGCGTTTACTATGCTTTTTTAAACTAAAAGTCTGTTTGCTTAACTATTCACTGAGCTCTTTGCTGATCTCTTCGTGCGTTGACGACCAAGCTGTTATTAGCGCTTTTACTAATGAGGCCAACGGGATGGCAAAAAATACACCCCAAAACCCCCATAAGCCACCAAAAAATAATACCGCGACAATTATAAATACCGGATTTAAATCAACTGCCTCAGAAAACAACAGCGGTACAAGTACATTGCCATCAAGCGCCTGAATAATTCCATAAATAATTAAAATGGTCCAAAACTGCGTTTCTAATCCAAACTGAAACAGTGCAACTGCCGCTACCGGAATAGTGACGAGTGCCGCGCCAATAAATGGAATTAATACCGAAAAGCCAACAAGCACACCAAGTAAAGCTGCATAGCGCAAATCTAAAACAGTAAATGCGATGAAAGACACACCACCAACAATTAAAATTTCGAATACTTTACCGCGAATGTAATTCATAATTTGTTGGTTCATTTCGTTCCACACTTGTAAAATCAAGCGTCGTTGCTGCGGGATCAGTTTAGCTATACTGCCTGTCAGCTCCAGCTTATCTTTAAGCATAAAGAACACCAGTAACGGCACAAGTACCAAATATATAAGCCAAGCAACAACATCTTTTAAAGACGTAAGTGAAAACGATAATACCGCTTGACCAAACTCAATAATTTTAGCTTCTACGGTTGCAACAATTGCTTGTACTTGTTCTATATTAATTAAACTTGGGTATTGTTCAGGTAAAGCCATTAAATAAGACTTCCCCTGCTCTAGCATATGCGGTGTTTCTTGCACTAAGTTACTGGTTTGCTTCCAAAGCACTGGGCCAATAACTAAAATAAGGGTGAGCATAATGCTAATAAATATCAACATTACAATAATTGTTGCTGTAAAACGTTTTAAGCCAACACGCTCTAAATGAACAACCGGCCAATCTAGTAAATAAGCGATAACCAGTGCAACAAGCACAGGAACAATTAACGCGCCAAAAAAGTAAAGTAAGGCAACTGATACCAATAATAAAAATAATAAGGTAGACGAATGAGGATCCGAGAACTTCCTTTCGTACCATGTTTTTACGTATTCAAACATGTAATGGCTCCACTAATAACAACCCACGTTGTTTATCAAAATTGTAACTATAAGCATTTTTTTGCAAAAAACGTTCAATGTCGTTCGCACTTTCACCTCTATTAAGACTAAAAGTGATGCGTTGTTTTGATGACTGTGCACTTCGAAGCGCAAGCTTAAACTGCACAAATTGCTGAGGACACTTAAACTCTTTTAAATCGCGCTCTACCATAACTACTTTATCCGTATAGTAAATGAATAATAAGTCGCATATTTACGGTCTACGTATTTATATACTCAAACCGTTGTAACTTTTTGTTAAAACAATTCCTGCAATAGTTTATCCTTATAACATAGCTAGCAGTAAGGATAAGTTAATGCCTGGCACGCATAATAAAGCGCAACTACCAAGTAATCCAACACTCAAAGAGATTAATTGGTTTAAAAAGCAAATTAATTGGGGCGAACTCCCTCCTTTTTATCACCTTGTTGCCTCATCAATAAGCGAATCAGAAGGTATTTTAGATCATGGATTCGATAATGCGGTTAAACAACTTATAGATAAACGCAATTGGAATTTAGATTTATTAGAAGGCCACGAAGACAGCTTTGGTGAAATACATACCAAATATAAGCCACGCATTGCGCTGCACCAGGTTTTTACCGACAGAGGCTTTGAGCTTTGGGCACAGCCTTATGCTAAAGATGTTATTGTTGACCAATACATAAAAAATAATCGCTTTATGGAGTTTAGAGTGTGGGACCCACATTCAATGAAAAACCTGATCAGAATAAGTCAGTTACATAAGTTTATTGGCTTTTATTTTGAACGGGGCGACAAAGCAGATAAAGCCATTATTTTACACGCACATAAAGTAGTACATAAAATTATTACTTTTTTGCAGCGAGAATTGAACGTTGTAAAGCTTGATGGAGTCACAATAAAAGAACTATACCAATTGTGCGAAAAAGACAGCCGTGCAAGCAGTGACGAAATAGACATAGCCAAAATTGCAATTGGCGAACAAATTAACAAGGAATAAAATGCAGCTAAAATCAGCATTTATCACTTTATGCACCGCAGCGCTTACGTTTAGCTTATTAGTAAGCGAACCTTTAAAAGCGCAAACTAACTTTACTCTTCCTGACTTAGGAACATCTGCATTACAAGCACTGCCACTTGAAAAAGAACAAGCTATTGGCGAAGTAATGATGATGCAAATACGAGGTTCATCGCCAGTTATAAACGACCCTGTGCTAGATGAATACCTCACGACTATTGGCCGTAAACTTGTTGCTAATGCTAACGATGTACGTTTTCCGTTTTCATTTTTTTGGATAAATAACTCAGAAATAAACGCATTTGCCTTTTACGGCGGCCATGTTGGAGTGCACACGGGATTAATAGCGCAAGCAGATAACGAGAGCCAGTTTGCTTCAGTACTTGGTCACGAAATTGCTCACGTAACACAGCGCCACTTAGCACGTAGAATACAGCAGCAACAAGATAACAGCGCACTGACCATTGCCGGTATGATTGCCGGTATATTAGCAACCGTTGTTGCACCCGACGCGGGTATTGCCATTATATCAGCAAGCCAAACACAATCTGCTTTTAGCCAATTAACACATAGCCGCTCAGCTGAGCAAGAAGCTGACCGCATAGGCATGCAAACACTTAATAATGCTGGTTTTGATGCACGTGCATCGAGTGAGTTTTTAACTAAACTTGCAGCGCAAATTCGCTATAAATACAAGCCACCTGCATTTTTGCTAACTCACCCATTGCCAGAGAGCCGAGTGTCAGACGTACGTTTGCGTGCAGAGCAATTTCCTGTGCGTCTTATGAATGCGAGCCTTGAATTTAATTTAGCAAAAAGTCGAGTGCTTGCCCGCTACGACAACAAACCAGAAAACGCAGAAGACTTATTTAAAAAACTACTGCGCGAAAACAACTATAACAATACCGCATTAAAGTATGGCTTAGCCATAAGCTTGCTTGATCAAAAAAAGCTTGATGAAGCAGCGCCAATATTAGACGAGCTTTTAAAAAACGATCCTAAAAACTTATTTTATATAGATACCCATACCGATTTACTTATCGCACAAGAAAAGGCAGATGAAGCCGTTAAGTTTTTAGCTGATTTAAATCAGTATCGCCCTAATAATCAGGTAATTACGCTTAACTATGCCAATGCAGCTCTCGAAGCTGAGCAATATGAGCTTGCTGAAAATATTTTAAAGAGTTTTTTACTCGAAAAGCCCGACCACAACTTAGGTAAACAACTCCTTGCTGATGCGTATAAAAAACAAGATAAATTAGCCTCTTATCACGAAGCGAACGCCGATGTATTAGCGCAATATGGCGCTTATTTAAAAGCCGCAGACGAAGTACAAAAAGCACTTAACTTTGTAGAGCCTACCCAACTTGTTAAGCAACAACGTTTAAAAGCACTACTTACCCAGTATCGACTTTTACAAAAAGAGCTTGCAAGACTTTAAGTCTGCAAGCGCTTACCCTAAAATAGACGCAATTCACACTTTGGAATCATTTTATGTCTGTTACCATTTACCACAACCCACGTTGTTCTAAATCACGCGAAACGCTAGCACTACTGCAAAGTAAAGTGATAGAGCCAAGTGTTGTAGAGTATTTAAAAAACCCTCTTACACACGAGCAAATTGCAACGCTTGTAATCCAACTTGGTTTTTCATCCGTACGTGAATTAATGCGCACAAAAGAAGATGACTACAAAGCGCTTAATTTAAAAGATGAAAGCAATGAATCAGCATTAATAGATGCCATGGTACAAAATCCAAAACTAATTGAGCGCCCTATTGTGGTTAATAACAATAAAGCCGCGATTGGTCGCCCACCAGAAAACGTACTAAGCGTTTTATAATGAGTGCAACCATAGTGGTGCTTTATCACTCAAGCCATGGCTCAGTTGAAGCAATGGCTAACGAAATAGCAGAGTCGATAGAGCAACAAGGTGCTAGCGCACTACTTCGCACCTTTGTGGCTAAAAATGCGCACGACATTGTGATCACCAAAGATGACTTAATAAACTGCGATGGTTTGGCATTTGGTACACCAACCCGATTTGGAATGATGGCCTCTCAAGCTAAAAGCTTTTGGGAAACCACCAGCGACTTGTGGCTAAAAGGCCAGTTAATAGATAAGCCAGCGTGTGTGTTTTCGTCATCAAGCAGTATGCATGGTGGTAATGAAGCAACCTTACTTAACTTATCTCTGCCACTATTACACCACGGTATGATGCTACTGGGCGTGCCGTACGATGTACCCGAACTACTTGCAACACAAACAGGTGGAACACCATACGGTGCAACACACGTTGCTGGCAGCGCTAATAGTGCACAACTTAGTAAAGACGAAATTAAAATATGCCAAAGCGTTGGTAAACGCCTTACTCACATTGCGAGAAAACTTAAATGAATACAGCTGACAACCCAGCTAAAAAGCCAATTACAGTAAAATTTCAGCGTGCCGCACTCTTTGGCTATGTAGGTTTACTTGTTCTTATTCCACTGTGGATGTATTTTGTACCACCTTTAAATGGTAATGCGAGTTTAGTGTCTTTATTTGTGCCTATTATTCCATTACTACTGCCGCTAAGAGGCATAATAAAAGACTATACTTACACTTATGCGTGGGCTAACTTTATTGTAATGCTGTATTTTATACACGGCTTAACCATGCTTTGGGCAGCTCCTGATGAGCTTATATGGGTATTGTTAGAGCTTGTGTTTGCCTCTTCAATGTTTATTGGCTGTACGTATTATGCAAGGCATCGCGGACAAGAACAGGGTTTAAAAATCCGTAAGCTTAAAGAAGAACTCGCTGAAGAAAAAGCAGCAAATGAGCACAATAAATAATATTTATTCATAAACGGTTATAAATACATCGAGTAGGGTGAGGCTTTTGCCTCATCCCTCTCACAGAACCGTACGTACGGGCCTCGTATACGGCTCCTGTATTCTTCTATCCCTTCGGCTTATTTTCTAAACGCCGATTGAGCAAGCCAT
>NZ_JACGWD010000030.1:0-46994 GCF_014077565.1 Pseudoalteromonas sp. 5Ae-yellow | reverse complement strand
AATCTTTTTGCTATGTCTAAACCAATTGTTGTAATCTTCATTTTGGTCTTCTCCCTTTGATTATTGTAACCACTTTAATCATGGCACATAGATGCCGTATAGGGAGGAGACCATTACATCAGGTTAACAAGTTAAAGAGTGTAACTAAAACTTAGTTTTGCATTACGCTCTTCCCCTGGCATACCACCTAAAAACATCGCTTTTGAATAATACTTTTTGTTGAACAAGTTATTTAAGTTTAACTGCATATGCCATTTATCAGTTGTATACGATACAGCTGTATCGTAAGTCGTATAGCTTGGTACATAACCATCAGGAATCGAGAATGAACTTGAATTAGTACTTCTGTTATCTACAAATGTAATACCACCACTTATATTTACAGCTTCAGGTAAATTAAACATATCTGCGTAGTAGGTTACCCACGTACTTGCTGTTACGTAAGGCACACCTTTTTGGCGTGTGTCGTAACTACTGCTGTTAGGATTACTTTTGTCACGTGCATCTTGATAAATACCATTTACGTTTACTTTCCATTTATCGTTCAAGTAAGCATTTAAATCAAGCTCAACACCTTTTGTTTGCTCTTTACCATCATAATAGCTTTCAGGTACATCTGAGCTTGATGTTAAAGCGTCATAAAGCGGGTTTGCGTATTCTAAATTAGTACGAGAGCTTTCAAATATAACAACAGATGCGAGTAGTTGGTCATCAAATGCTTTAAATCTAAAGCCTAGGTCGTTACTTATAGACTCTGAATCTTCTCGGTCAGCTTCGTTACCTGCCACAGAGCCTAATACACTATACGCTGTACGTCCTTTTGAATGATTTACAAATACAGATAAATCTTCAGATGGCTGATACGTTGCACCAAGGTTATACGTTAAGCCAGAATCTGATGTACTCGCTTCAGGTGTTGGCTCTGCACGGCTAGAACTGTAACGCTCATCAACACCAAAGTGCTCATAAGTTTGCTCAATTCGGTTATATGCCACACCAATACGCGTTGTAAGTTCTTCAGTTATGTAACCAACATGTTGAATGCCTAAGCCCCATGCTTGTACTTTTTTATTGTAGTCACTTGTTTTAAGCGGATCGTAATCTTCAAAGTTACCGGTTGGCCAATTTGGTTCTCTTATATCGTAAATATACGGCAAAGAACCTTGGTACGTTACATCACCATCATTGTTTGTGAGTACGTAATCTTGATCCCATATTGAGAATTGTTTAAAACGAATATCTCTATCTTCGTAGTTGGCGTTAACTAGTAATTCGTTATCTACGTCGCCTAACATAAAGTCATAACGTAAATCTAAGAAGTACTGCCACGATTTCTCATCTGCTTCTACTTGGCGGTATTCTTGGCGGCGTGCTGCATACGGGTATAGTACACCGTCTTCAACTAATGGAGCACGAGGGTCGTTATTAATTATTCCATCGCGTGTTGAATAGACGTAGTTATATGCACCTGTTTGGCGCGCAAAACTTGATGTGTAGTTACGGTACTGTAGCTGCTGGTTTAAAAACAAATCGTCAGTAATGTAATAGTTATGCGTTAATTTAAAACGCAACTCTTCACCTTCGTTAGCATCAGCCATTGGTGAAATAATACCATTTGTGCCAAAGCTATAAGGTGTTAAGCCATCAGATGCAGATAATGAATTAGCAAGTTGGTCGCGTTGTGCATCACTTAACTGTACGCCGCTTCCTGTTGGATCGTTTACTAAATCGGCACCGGTTACTTCACCCGCGCTTAAACCATTTGCAGTTTCTGCATTGTAAATACGAATAGGGTGACCAATAGAATCAACCGCTATTTCATCTTTTATATAGGCTGCAGAAAGCATGATGTTTTGTCTGTCATTAAGCACGTATTTAAGCGAGGTATAAATTTCGTCGCGATCCTCTTTTAAATCGCGAAATCCGTCACTTGACGCTGTTTTAGCCATAACACGATAAGCTAAATCATCTGTTATAGCGTTAGTGCTATCAAACGATAATGAATAGCTATCCCACTGGCCAAGCTCAGCCGATACTTTGTGTTTTTCTTCAAACTCTGGCTTTTTTTCAATTAGGTTAATTACGCCACCTGCGCTACCAATGCCATATAAACCTGTTGCAGGGCCTTTTAAAACCTCAACAGATTCAACATTTGTAAGTGAACGAGTTGGGTTAAATGTATTACCCAGGCCTGCACCACCGTACATACCATCGTAGGTGTAGTTTGCATCTAAACCACGAATTACTAAGTTATCACCAATACCGTAATTATTACCTGCTTGTGTTAAGCCACTTACGTTTCTAACTAAATCTTGTAAGCTATCTACACCTTGAGATTCAATCAGTTCTCGGTCAATAATTACAACCGGTGCAGGTGTTTCCATTAAAGACATGTCTGATTTAGTAGCAAGACCAGAGCTCATCACCACGCGGTTTTGCTTTTCGTATACGCTGATGCGTTCAATATCAGCATCAACTTGTGTATTTTGGGCAAATGCCATATTTGCATTTAAACAAGCAAGAGTAATAAGAGAGTACTTAAACGTTTTCATAGAGTGATAACTATTCGCGTTATTGAATTTGCGCGAATGATAATGGTTATTGTTTTTAAAGTGAATAGAAAGTTCATTTTATTTGATTAAATAAAACTGTTCGGATAATTAATAGACAAAAGCGAGTCTAATAGGGGGACGGTGTCCCTTTTATGGCATATTCAATATGGGTGAGAGTTTTATTAAGGCTGAGTAAACTCAGCCTTAATAGTGTGTATTTACAACTGGTTTTTATAAACAACACCTGCTTTCATTACAAAAGGTACTGCCTCTAAGGTTTTAATACTTTTAAGAGGATTTGCTTTTACCGCAATTATATCAGCTGCAAATCCGGTTTTAATTTGTCCTAACTGAGTATCCATTTTTAATAACTTAGCGCTATTAATAGTGGATGCTTGAATGGCTTGTAGTTCTGTCATGCCAAATTCAACCATGCGGCTAAACTGTTTTGCATTATCTCCGTGCGGGTAAATTGCTGCATCGGTACCGAACACCATTTTAACACCCGCTTTTACAGCACGGCTAAAGCTATCACGTTGCCTTTTAGACACTTGGCGCTCTTTATTTAGGTTTTCTTCGTCTACGCCGTTTTGCTCGCCATAAGTTAGCGTATATTCGGTGTTATAAATATCCATAGAAAGCCAAGTTCCATGCTCTTTGGCAAGTGCTATCGCTTCGTCATCTAAAAAGCTGGCGTGCTCTACGCTATCAACACCCGCTTTAATGGCCGTTTTAATCCCGCTTGTGCCGTGTGCATGGGCAGCTACTGGTAAATCTCGCATATGGGCTTCATCAACAATGGCTTTCATTTCTTCAAAAGAATACTGCTGTGCACCTACTTTAGTCCCTTTTGAAAATACTCCACCTGTGGCGCAAAACTTAATAGCATTTGCCCCGTATTTAATATTTTCGCGTACTTTTATACGCGCAGCCCATGGACCGTCTGCGACGCCACTTGAAGTATATTTAAGCTCAGGAGGTAGGCGGTTGTTATCACAGTGCCCGCCAGTAATGCCGAGTGATGGGCCTGCAGCCCAAATACGAGGGCCAACTATGTCACCCGCATTTATGCCGTCACGCACCGCTATAACGCTGTAACCTTCTGCGCCAACATTACGTACTGTTGTAAATCCAGCTTCTAAGGTTTTTTTAGCAAAATGAGCCGCTTTAATCGCCATTCTAGGTACTGATTGACCCAAGCGTTCACTGCGCGGAACCGTAGGGTCGCTTGTTAGATGCACATGCATATCCATTAAACCTGGCATAAGGGTTAAATCAGGGAGTTGAATATGTTTATCATCTTTAGACAGCGTTGGTTTTTTATTTTGTTCAATGTTTGTAATTACGCCATCATCAATAGTAATTAAAGGGGATTTAATTAGCTTGCCATCTTCAACATCAACCATGGCTTTAGCCGATAGGTATGTAACTGCATGGGTATTAAATGTGGTTAAGCAAAGTAAGGCAATAGAGGTGCTGAGTAGTTGTTTTTTCATTTTATTTTTCTTTTAAATCATATTTGAATTAATAGAAATGTAACAAGTTCAGATAAAAGTGCAAATTTAATACGATGAATGCAATCTATCGTAATTTCTTTATTAAGCACGGTTTAATGCGCATAATTAAGAAACGATATTAAAAAGGATTAACATGAAATCAATTAAATTAGCATTAGTTGCCAGTGGCGTTATGTTTGCTTTAAGTGGCTGTATGAATACTGAGCTTAGTACACAGACTAATACCAGTACACAGTTAAACACAGTTAACGCATCGGCAGGTATTGTTTCAGAGCTTTCAGCAGAGCAACAGCTCGATGTACTTGTTGCACAGTATTACGATGAATCGCTCACATATAGCCCTATCAGCGCAACGTACAATGGTCGTAACGAGTTTAACGATCAATTTACGCCTGAGATTTCAAAAGAAAATAGAGCTAAAAAAGCGGCTTTTTATAAAAAATATCAACAGCGTTTAAACTTTATAGATAAAGCACAGTTAACAGGGCAGTCGCTTTTAAGTTTTGAAATATTAGAGCGCGACCTTGCACTTAAATTAGAAGGCATGCAGTTTCCTGATTATTTACTACCAATAAATCAAATGGCGGGTGCGCATAACACCTTTGCAGGTTTTGGTTCAGGTCAAAGTGCTCAGCCGTTTAATACCGTTGAAGATTACACCGCTTTTATCTCGCGTAGCGAAGGTTTTGTAAAGTGGCTTGCCAGTGTAGAGCGTTCAATGGCGCAAGGCATTAAACTAGGTATTACGTTACCAAAACCACTTGCTGAAAAATTACAGCCACAATTTGCAGCTCATGTAGTTAAAAATGCCGAAGATTCATTATTTTGGGGACCAATTAAAAAATTACCAGAATCGTTTAGCGCACAGCAAAAGCAAAAAATTACAGCGCAGTATCGTCAATTGATTATGCAGCACTTAGTACCGGCTTATAAAAGCATGAGCGACTTTTTAGCTAATCAGTATATTCCTAATAGTCGAGAAAGCGTAGGTTACAGTGACTTACCAAACGGTAAAGCGTGGTACGAATACCAAATTAAGAAAAACACAACGCTTAGCTTATCTGCAGACGAAATTCATGACATTGGTTTAAGTGAAGTGTCGCGCATTTTAAGCGAAATGAAAAAAGTAAAAGAAACCGTAGGCTTTAAAGGTGAGTTATCAGAATTTTTTGATCATTTACGTGATTCAGATGAATTTTACTACGACACGCCTGAGGAGTTAATTGCGGCATATGAAAACGTTAAGAAAAAAATAGATGCGCGTTTGCCTCTACTTTTTAACATAGCCCCCAAAGCACCTTACGTTGTAAAAGCAGTTGAAGCATACAGAGCGCAGTCGGCAGCAGGTGCATCCTATGCATCTCCGGCGCCTGATGGCTCTCGTCCTGGTATTTTTTATATCAATGCTTATAACTTAAAAGCGCAGCCTAAATTTTTACTCGAAACTTTATCGATTCACGAAGCAGCCCCGGGTCATCACTTTCAAATAGCACTTCAGCAAGAAATTGAGGGCTTACCTGATTTTCGTAAATTTGGTGGTTATACCGTGTTTGCAGAAGGTTGGGCGCTTTACGCAGAAAGCTTAGGCAAAGAGCTAGGCTTATTTACCGACCCTTATATGTGGTATGGACGTTTATCGGATGAGCAATTACGCGCAATGCGTTTAGTGCTTGATACCGGTTTTCATGCAAAAGGGTGGACGCGTCAACAAGGTATAGATTACATGCTTGCAAATTCATCTATGGCCAAGAGTGATGTAATTGCAGAGGTTGAGCGATATATTGCATGGCCAGGACAAGCGCTTTCTTACAAGTTAGGGCAATTTAAAATTCAAGAATTACGTGATTTTTCTAAAAAACAACTGGGTGATAAATTTGATATTAAAGCGTTTCACACGCAAATATTAATTGATGGCGCATTGCCAATGCCAATTCTAGAGGAAAAAATTAAGCGTTGGGTTAAATCTCAAAGCTAATTTGTAGCGCAAAGCCAGTACTTTGAAAGGGTATTGGCTTTGCGCCATTTACAGCAATACGGTAGAATGCGCGCTCTTTAGGGGGCACGAGTAAACTATGTTTGATCAACAATTAGCAAATACACAATTTTGGCTTAAAAAAAGCTTAAGCGACATGAGTCAAAACGAATGGGAAGCCATTTGTGATGGATGCGGAAAATGTTGTTTAAATACGTTTATTGATAGCGAAGATGAAGACGAATTTACCGCCACCGATCAGTTACGCGAAGGTGAGCAATTAATATTTACTAATATTGTATGTCAGTATCTTGATAACAACACCTGTGGTTGTAGCGAATATGAAAACCGCCAAACGCTTGTTCCTTCTTGTGTAAAACTCACAAAAGAAAACCTTAAAGACATCTTTTTTATGCCACAAAGCTGCAGTTACCGTCGTTTACATGAAGGTCGTGGTTTGGCTTCTTGGCATCCGTTATTAAATAATGGTGATAAAACAAAGATGCATGAGCTAGGTATTTCTGTAAAAGACAAAACAGTAAAAGATTGCGATGTAAAGCTCGACGACTTTGATTTGTACATTGCAGAATGGCCAACAAAGGACGTAGATTAATGAGTAAACAACAAGCCGTAATTGGTTTAATCAATCCTAAAAGCCCGACTAATGTTGGTGGTGTATTGCGAGCAGCTGGCTGTTATGACGCTAAACAAGTTTTTTTTACAGGCAATCGCTACTTAAATGCCAAAAAATTCCATACAGATACAAAAAATGTAGTGGAGCGTATTCCTTTAACCGAAACAGATAATTTAGAAGCAATAAAGCCACAAGGCGCAAAGGTTGTGGTTATTGAGCTTATTGAAGGTGCAACACCTTTACCTGAGTTTAAACATCCTGAAAATGCATTTTATGTATTTGGGCCCGAAGATGGTTCTGTATCAAAAGACGTCTTAAAGTGGTGCGATGAGGTTGTTTATATTCCAACTATTGGCTGTATGAATTTAGCGGCAACCTGTAATGTAGTTTTGTATGACCGCTTGGCTAAATTAGGCGGCGTTGAGAGTAGTGACGATACTATTATTAGCTCTCGTGATACAAACAATAAAATGAGGTGGCAAAAAAGCTGATTAGTTAAGGTTTATTTGTGCAAAAGTGTTAGTAGTAGCTAAACTTAAAAACACTATTAATCACAAATAGATACTAAAATGCGCTGGTTTTATTTTATATTATTGCTAACAACTAGTAATAGTTTTGCTGAAACATCGGTTGAGTATTTTCAAAACGGTACTCAACACACTTTAAATGGGCATTCCCATAAATCAGGGGTGCTCTATGAAGCTAAAAACTCCAAACAAACACTTCATCTAGCCACACTCGATTGGCCTCCCTATATTGGTAATAATGTATGTAATAAAGGCTGGGTTTATCAATTTTCAATTGCCTTGTTAAATAGTAAGGGCTACAGCGTATATATTGAATTTTTGCCTTGGGCAAGAGCGGTAAGAAATGTAGAACTAGGCAGGGCTGACATACTAATGCCTGAATACTTTATAGAAGATACAGCCCCCTCCGATTACGTTGATGGTAAAACACGTCGAGAATTACTCGGCTTATCTAATTCGTTTAAAGGTGGCGAAATTGCTTTTTTAAAAAGGAAAGGCGATACAGACCATTTCACAGGAAACTTAAAATCACTTAAAGGGCAAAAGATTGGTGTTGTTCGAGGGTATCAAAATACGCCAGAGTTTGATGCCATGATGGACAATGGCGAGTTTGAAGTTATCACCTCTGTTGATGATTTACAGCTTGTTAAGCTACTGACTGCTAAACGTGTTGATTTGGTTATAGGCGATCCTCAAGCTTTGAAATCATCTGTGGCTTACTCCTCTTTAACTAAACCTGAAAAACAGTCTTTGCTTTCTTCCATTGAGCAAGAAAGCATTCCTTTGCAATATAACTCGTTATATTTTGCCATTAGTAAGCGTGCGCATAATTGGCTTTTAGTATTAGAGGATATAAACGAAGGGCTTTATCAGTTTAATAACAGTGGCGAAATTGACCGAATTATTAGTGCGACCAACACGCAATGTGAATAACGTTACTGGAACGTTCCATAAGTGCGCTGACTAATTTATATTTAAACATGTAAAATCGTTTTCAACTTGTTAATGGAGTGAAAACGACGTGAGTGAAATAAATACAAACCAATCATTCGCGGTCAACGAACAGCCAAATAAAAATTATCTGTTTCCACTGACTGCAATGACGACCCTATTTTTTTTATGGGGTTTTATTACTGTTTTAAACGATGTACTAATACCACGCTTAAAAGGCGTATTTGATTTGAGCTTTTTTGAAGCGATGCTAGTACAGTTTTGCTTTTTTGGGGCTTACTTTATTGTTTCTATTCCTGCGGGGCTTTTAGTTAAGCAATTTGGTTACAAAAAAGGGATTTTAACTGGTTTAATTGTGGCTTCAATGGGGTGTATGTTGTTTTACCCTGCTGTTGTAGTACATGAATATTGGCTATTTTTAGGCGCTTTATTTGTACTTGCTGCAGGCGTAACAGTACTTCAGGTTTCTGCCAATCCTTATGTTGCTGCTCTTGGCAGCGAAAAAACAGCTTCTTCTCGTCTAAATTTAGCACAAGCACTTAATGCGCTTGGTACTACCGTTGGGCCTTATGTTGGTGGTTTATTATTTTTCGGTACGGCAGGTAGTTTAGCCGCATCGGCAGCAACTGCTGAATCTGTAAAAGTGCCTTATTTAATGCTTGCGGGCGCTTTATTACTTATCGCTATTGTATTTGCCTTTATAAAGCTTCCAGAAATTGAAGCCCACAAAGAGGAAAATAATACAGCAATTGAATCTCGTTCGTTATTGCAAGCACCGCACTTAACTATGGGTGTACTTGCTATATTTTGCTACGTAGGCGGGGAAGTTGCCATTGGCAGCTTTTTAGTTAACTACTTTGGTGAGGCGCACATAGCAGGGCTTGAAGAGCATACTGCGGCCGCACTTATTAGTTATTACTGGGGCGGGGCAATGGTAGGGCGTTTTATAGGCTCTGTATTATTACAAAAGATTGCACCTTCTAAAGCTATAGCGTTTAATGCATTTAGTATTATTGCGCTATTATTGATCACTATTTTTACTCAAGGTGACGTAGCTTTATACTCAGTATTGGCTATTGGTTTATTTAACTCAATTATGTTCCCGACTATATTTTCAGTTGCAATCGAGCGACTAGGATCATTGACGAGCAAAGGTTCTGGCTGGTTATGTTTAGCAATTGTTGGTGGTGCACTTGTACCATTACTGCAAGGGTTTATAGCTGATACAGTAAATATACAGCAAAGCTTTTTTGTTCCAATGTTATGTTATGTATTTATTGCATGGTATGGTTTAAATGTTGTTCGCTTAGCAAATAAGTGGAAATAACAGACTATACAAGAGTGACTGAATACGTATTCAGTCACTTATAAAGCTACATTTAATAGGAACGTTCCATAAAAAATAAATCTAGTCATTAATTATTTTAATATTAGCCAGTTACCCACCAAAGCCTTTTGTTTTACAATCCTTCATTCTTATTTTTCATCAATAACCTAACTGTAAGTCTCTTTTACTAGGACATTTAGCTAAATTTTTGCTAAAACAGTAAGGCTAATAACGATAAATAATAAAAAGGATGTATATGCTTAACTCGTTGAAATTTACTTCCAAAGTGACTATTGCAGCCTCTTTAATTTTGGTTTTGGTGCTAGGGTTATTTACTTTTAATAACTACATTGCGATGCGCAAGCAAACCGAGCAGCAGTTAAGCCTGGTATTGCAACAAAATTCCGAATCTGTTTCACAAAATATAGCGAGTTGGTTAAATGCAAAGTTGGCGATTGTAATATCAATTGCTAAAACCCATAAAGCTAATGATTCTAAAGCACTCACCCTTTCACAATTAAATACAGCAGAGCTTGCTGGAAGCTTTAAAAATACGTATATAGGTAAATCCAGCGGCACGTTTATATTAAACGATCAATCAGTCGTTTTACCTCCAGATTTTGATGCGACTTCTCGCCCTTGGTATAAATTAGTCGAAAACAAATCAAATACCGCTTTTACAACTCCTTATATTGATGTAACCACTAACGAGCTTACAATTTCAGCGGTAGTACCCATACTCCAAAATGGTCAGTTTAGCGGCGTTGCAGGTGCCGATATTGATATGCAGACCGTGACAAAAATTATCAACGATATTGACTTTTTAGGACTCGGTTATGGTTTTTTACTCGATAATAAAGGTCAAGTGTTAAGCCATCCAAATGCTCAGTTAAACTTAAAAAATACATCTGACATCTTTGGCACCAATACGCCTTTACAAAGTGAGTTTACCCAGTACGAGATAAACGGAGAGTCTAAGCTTATTTCGTTTACAAAAATTAGTGGTATTGAAAACGTAGATTGGTACCTAGGTGTTGTTATAGACAAAGATAAAGCGTATGCCAGTGTCTCTAATTTTGGCCAAACCGCAGCTGTTTTTATGGTGATAGGAATTATCACTATTATAATTATGATGCAGCTTTTATTACGCTATTTAATGCAGCCAATGAATCGTTTAAACGATGCTATTAAAGATATAGCACAAGGTGAGGGCGATTTAACAAGGCGTTTAACCGTTGAAAACGATGATGAATTTGGCGATTTAAGCTATTCATTTAATATTTTCATCGAAAAAATTCAGCATTCAATAGAACAAGTAAAAGAGTCTACAAAGCAATTAGATACAGCTATTGAGAGCTTGGTATCACAAACACATTCTTCGCTGTCTATGTATGATGATCAAAGTAAACGAACCGATAGCGTTGCTGCGGCTATCAACCAGTTTTCTGCCACATCAATGGATATTTCAAGTAACGCAGAGAGTGCATCGCAGCTTGCTAAAAATGCAGATGAACATTCAACACAAAACCAAGAAGCATTAAGCCACAGTGTTGCAACTATCCACCAGCTCTCGGGTAATATGGAAAAAGCTCAGCAAACTATAAACAGTTTAAATGCGCATACAGCCAGTATTGGCCAAGTGCTTGAAGTTATTAAAGGTGTAAGTGAGCAGACGAATTTATTGGCACTTAATGCCGCAATTGAGGCTGCTAGAGCAGGAGAGGCGGGACGCGGTTTTGCCGTTGTAGCAGATGAAGTTCGCCAATTAGCGCACCGCACTCAACAGTCAACGCAAGAGATTGAAGACACGGTTAGTCAGTTGCAAAAAGGCTCAAACCTTGCGGTAGAGCTTATGAAAACAAGCCTTGAAGGCAGTGAAAAAAGCGTGCAACAAGCCGATGCTGTTGGCAATTTAATGAGCCATGTTATACAAGCGATTCAACAAATTAACGATGCAAATCACTCTGTGGCCACTGCAACAGATGAGCAAAACCAAGTTGTTAAGTTATTAGATACAGATATTCAAACAATTAATTCGCTTTGTATACAAGGCAAGGCCAACTTAAATGACACGCTTGACGAATGTACCAAACTAAAACAACAGTTTAGTGCTTTAGAAAATATGGTTCAAAAGTTTAAAGTATAAAATTAATGACTAAAAAAAATGTGAATAAACCAAATTGGCTCAGTCTAATAAATATCGACAGTGTTTATAGCTCAGACATGCAACGCAAAGCGTTTTCTTTATTTACCATGATTGGGATTTCAATTGTGGTGATCGCAGTATTAGTGTTTTTTAATTATAAGCTTTATTCGCCACTACTAACCGCTTCATTAATTATCGTTAACATTACAAATATAAGCTGTTCTATCTATTTTATAAAAACGGGTAATCTGCAAGTTGTGGCATTAATAAGTATGAGCATTGTGTGCATGATGTTTGTTGCACTTGTTTATACCGGCGGTAAAGATAATACCGCGCTATATTGGCTAATGTTTTATCCTGTCGTAACGTTTGCATCTTTAGGGGTTAGATTAGGTGCTTGGTTAGGCTGTACCTTACTGTTTTCTTGTATTGTTATTTTATACGGCCCTGACTTTGGTCAAGTTAGCTATGGCAACGTAGAAAAAACACGTTTTATAGCGTCCTTTTCTATGGTGTTTTTATTCTCATTTATTGGTGAGTATTTTAGGCATAAAAGCCACATGGCTATTGCCGATATTACGCTAGAGCAAAAACAAGATGCTTATACTGACCCCCTTACTGGCATAGCAAATAGACGTTTTATTACCTCTCATTTTTTAAAGCTTGCTCAAACACGCCCAGAGCAGTACTTACCTTTTTCAATATTGTTAATTGATTTAGATAATTTTAAATCTTTAAACGATACGCATGGCCACGATTTTGGTGATACGGTATTGATAGAATTTACCAAACTTCTTGAGTCTCAATTTTTGGCAACTGCGTTAAAGGCCCGTTATGGCGGTGAGGAATTTGTTGTTATTTTACCGCAGCTCACTGCCTCTACAGCCACTGTAATTGCGAACAAATTTCGAGAAGCCGTGGCAGGTCATGTTATATTTACTGATGACAAGCAGCGTATTTCAATCACCTGTAGCATTGGTATTTCCCAAGTAAATAAAGTAACTGATTATGATGATTCATTAAAGCAAGCTGATGAAGCTCTTTATAGTGCAAAGGCTGCTGGTCGCAATAGAGTCGTCTCAAACTAGTTGAAGGATTAATATGTCTCAAAGTAAGTTAATATATGTCCATGACCCAATGTGTAGTTGGTGTTGGGGTTACTCACCAACCTGGCTTAAGCTAAAATCAGAGCTTGCTGGTAAAGTGGCAATAGAATATAAAGTAGGTGGCCTAGCACCCGATAGCCAAGACCCAATGCCACAAAATATGAAAGAGATGCTTGAGGGGACTTGGCATAAAATTTCAGCTCAGTTAGGTACGCAATTTAATTATGATTTTTGGCGCAATTGCCAGCCAAGGCGTTCAACGTATCCCGCATGTAGAGCCGCTCTTATAGCGCGTAAAGCGGGTAAAGAAGCTCAAATGGTGGCTGCTATTCAACACGCTTATTACCTAAACGCACAAAACCCGTCTGATGAAAGTACATTAATTAGTTTGGCTGAAAAAATTGGCTTAAATAAAGATGAGTTTTCGGAGCAGCTAACATCAAGCGAGCTTAATGAGGAGCTCAAAGCGGAGTTATCCTTTGTTCGCACTTTACCAATTCAAGGTTTTCCCTCACTAGTGCTTATTAAAGATAATAAAGCTTACCCTATAGAAATTAATTATACCGATTGGCACTATTGCCTTAATCAAATTAATTCAATTTTGGATTAACCACCTTCTTCCATCTTCTTAATAGGGGTATTTGGCCAGCAAGTCCCCTTATTCGCGTTAAAACCTCCTCGTAAGTCTTAATTGTTACCATTGTCATAAAAGCGACTTTTTTGCGCAACATCCTTGTCATGTTTCACCTATAAACTCCTGCTCATTGAATTATTAAGTCATAAATTATTTATATAACAAAGTTTATGACCTAAAAAAACAAACTAGCAAATCCGCTAACTAACGAGTAAAGGTGTATGCGATGAAAGGCGTTAAACCATTAATCTTAGCTGGTATTGTGGCCGCAAGTGCAGCAGTACACGCAAACGATTTAGATAAGGTTATTGATAAAAGCAGTGAAATTAATAAATCAGCTGCGCAATCACAAACAAAAATAGACAAGATTGCAGATTCAATGCAAGGACGTTTACAGCAATTTAAAACCCTCAATAAAGAGATTGATGGTTTAGCTGTATACAACGCCCAGCTAACTAAACAATTAAATAATCAAATAGAAGAGATGGAATCTTTAAACCTGTCAATGGATCAGGTTTCTATTATTGAACGTCAAATTACGCCGCTAATGCTTAGAATGATTGAAGGTCTTGAGCAGTTTGTATCTTTAGATATTCCATTTTTAGCTGATGAGCGCACTAAGCGCGTTACGTCTTTAAAAGAAATGATGAATCGTGCTGATATTAACTCAAGTGAAAAATTCCGCCGTGTACTTGAAGCGTATCAAGTAGAAGTAGACTACGGGCGCACTATTGAAGCTTATACCGCACTTTTAAATGTGGATGACAAAGAGCGTGAAGTTGATTTTTTACGCATTGGCCGTTTAGAGCTTATTTACTTAACACGCGATGGCAAAAAAGCAGGTAGTTGGAATGCAGATACAAAGTCATTTGAAGCATTACCAGACTCTACAATAAGCCAAATTAATAAAGGTTTACGCATTGCGCGTAAACAACTTGCCCCAGATATGTTAACTCTGCCAGTACATGCAGCAGAATAAGAGGTTGAAAATGAAATTGTTTACTCAAATGACAAAAATAGCTCTTTTTGCTGCAAGCCTAAGCATTACTGGTGCAAGTATAGCGGCAGAGCCAATGAACTTAGATTCATTACTTAAAACGCTTGAAAATGGTAAATCAGCTCAAAGCGAGCAAAATAAACAACGTGAACAAGAGTTTGCTGCTCGCCAAAGTGAGCAAGTACAAATGCTTAAAAATACCCAAGCAAAGCGCAATCAAATGCTGGTGGAATCTGAACGTCTAGAAACGCAATTTGAAGAAAACGAAGTAAAACTTGCTAACTTAACAGACACGCTTTCTAAACGCATGGGTTCGCTTAAAGAGTTGTTTGGCGTTCTTCAACAAGTTGCAGGGGATTCTAGTAATAAATTTGCGACATCAATAGTATCTGCTCAGATTGCTGGGCGCAGTACGTTTATGGATGACCTTGCTCAAAAGATGGGCTCAACTTCAAAACTTGCGTCAATAGAAGATATTGAAAAAGTATGGTTTGAATTACAACGCGAAATGACCGAGCAAGGTAAAGTAAGTCGTTTTAACGCAAGTGTTATTGTTGAAGGCGGTACTAAAGCACAGCAAGAAGTTGTGCGAGTGGGCGCATTTAACCTCGTATCAAACGGCAAGTATTTAGAGTTTAATCCTTCGACTAATTCTTTGAGTGAATTAACTCGCCAACCTGTATCGCGCTTTACTGCAACAGCAGAAGAGCTACAAAGCACTAAAAGTGGCGTGGTGCAATTTGCACTTGACCCAACAGGTGGCTCTATACTTGGTTTATTAGTACAAGCACCGGATACCCAAGAGCGTGTTCATCAAGGTGGCACAGTGGGTTATGTGATTTTAGGCGTAGGTGTTATTGCACTTCTTATATCACTTGAGCGTTTTTTCTCATTATTGATTATGGGCGGTAAAATTCGTCGTCAACTTAAAGATACAGTTGCACGTGATGACAATCCGCTTGGACGCGTAATGAAAGTAAAAGATCAATTTCCAAGTGTTTCACACGACACACTGGAGCTTAAACTAAGTGAAGCTATTTTACGTGAAATGCCAAAAGTGACGCGTAATTTAACACTTATCAAAATCATCTCTGTTGTTGCGCCACTACTAGGTTTATTAGGTACGGTAACCGGCATGATCAACACATTCCAAGCAATCACCTTATTTGGTACTGGGGATCCTAAATTAATGGCGGGTGGTATTTCTCAAGCACTAGTAACAACGGTATTGGGCTTAGTGGTCGCCATACCAACGGTATTTTTATACACCTTACTTAATACGCGCGCTAAAAATATCTTGTTAACTATCCAAGAGCAGAGCGCCGGTATTATTGCAGAGCGTAGCGAGAAGGGAGCATAAACCATGGTGCTATTGATTGATTCAATCAATGCTATCCGTGATTTTCTCGACACTGGTGGCCAAGTACTCTTGGTCATCGGGGTGTTAATCTTCGCGATGTGGTTATTGATACTCGAGCGATTTATTTACTTTTTCAACGGTTTTCGAAGCTATAAACAGGGTGTGAAAACCGATTGGATTAACCGTTCAGAACGTAATAGCTGGAATGCAGAGCAAATACGCGAAGCGATGATATCGCGAGCAGGTATGCGCTTAAACACCAATCTTTCTTTGATTAATGTGATGGTTGCTTTGTGCCCACTACTTGGTTTGTTAGGCACTGTAACGGGCATGATAGAAGTGTTTGATGTAATGGCAATTACCGGCACAGGGAGTGCGCGTTCAATGGCATCAGGGGTATCTAAAGCAACTATCCCGACAATGGCAGGCATGGTAGGTGCGTTATCTGGGGTATTTGCCTCAACGTACTTACAACGAAAAGCTAAGCGCGAAGTAGAACTACTACAAGACAGCATGGTTTTAGACCATTAAGCAAAATTTTGATAAGCGGCTTATATAAAGTCGCTCATCCTAGGAGAATAAAAATGAGAGCCCCGTTAGGAAACCTATTTCAAGAAGACGAAGCTGAAGAAATAAACATGACCCCAATGCTAGACGTTGTATTTATCATGCTTATTTTCTTTATTGTAACTGCCTCTTTTGTTAAAGAAGCCGGTATTGATGTAAACCGTCCAGAAGCCGCAACAGCAGTTAAAAAAGAGCGTGCTAATATTTTAGTGGCTATTTCTGATACAGGCGAGATTTGGATTAATAAACGTCAAATTGATGTACGCGCAGTACAAGCCAATATCGAGCGTTTAAAAGCAGAAAATCCACAAGGTAGCGTTGTGATTCAAGCGGATAAAAAAGCCACTACCGAAATGTTAATTAAGGTGATGGATGCCTCACGCGCGGCGGGCGCATTTGATGTATCAATTGCCGCACAAGATGCGTCTTAAGGGCTAGTTATGTTGCGATATTTAGTTGCATTAGTGATAGCCGGTGTAGTGACCTTTATGTTGTTTTTAGGCATGCAGGCACTGATCACTGGCGGTGAAGGCGCTATGACGGATCCGGTTAAGGGTAACGTACTTGATTTTGTTCGCTTGAAAAAAGAAGAAACCGTACAAAAAAAAGAGCGTAAGCCACAAAAGCCACCAACACCAAAAGAGCCGCCACCACCAATGGAATCACCGCAAATGCAAAATAGTGATGCTACAGCAAATGCGAACAACTTTGACTTTGGTGCCAATGTAGATGCGGATGTAAATTTAGCCGGCGGGTTAGCACTTGAAACAAGTGATGGTGAATACTTACCGATTGTAAAGGTGGCCCCTGTTTATCCGCGCCGTGCGTTATCACGTGGCATAGAAGGCTACGTTATTGTTGAATTTACAGTAACTAAACAAGGCACTGTACGCGACCCACAAGTAGTAAAAGCAGAGCCTGAGTCACTTTTTGATAGAGCCGCGATGGATGCAGCCCTTAAATTTAAATATAAACCGCGCGTAGTAAACGGTGAAGCCGTGGAAGTTGCGGGTGTTCAGAACAAAATATCTTTCCAAATTAGCGGTTAATTTAGTAATTAACCACGAGTAAACGGACAGAAATGCGAGGCGATTATGAAATTACTACCTACAGCTAAACTTTTAAAGTTAACACTATTTTGTACCGCTGCGATCAGTACAAGTATTGTTGCACCAAGTGCTCTAAGCCTAATTCCAGGTCTAAATGTAGCTACTGCATATGCAGAGCAAGAACAAAAAACGAAACGTGTACCAGCACTGCGTGAAAAGGTTTATAGCCAGCTTGCTCGTGCTCAAAAACTTGCAGACGATGGTGATGTTAAAGGTGGACTTGAAGCGCTTGATAGCATTCAAGAGCGAGCTGCAAGCATGAACTCGTACGAAGTGGCAATGATGCATAACTTTTACGGGTTTATTTATTACAACGAAAACGACTTACCAAAAGCGATTGCCTCGTTTGAAAAAGTGGTAGCAGAGGAAGCAATTCCAGAGTCACTTCGTTTAAGCACTACATTTAGCTTGGCTCAACTGGCTATGGCTAATAGTGATTACACTAAAGTTATCTCTTTTTTAGATGACTGGGACAGTATTAACACTCAGCCTAAAACAGAAGGCTACTACTTGTTAAGAGCTCAAACATACTATCAGTTAAAAGATTATAAAAAAGGGCTTGAGTACATATCTCAAGTGATTGCTTTAAGCGACAGCGAAGGTAAAGCCCCTAAAGAAAACTGGTTAGTACTACAGCGTGCAATGTATTACTCGCTTAATCAAACTGACAAAGTTGTTGAAGTGCTTGAGCGCATGGTAAAGCTTTATAATAAGCCTGAGTATTGGGTGCAGTTATCGGGTATGTATGGTGAAACAGGTAGGGAGAAACAACAGTTGGCGGTAATTGAAGCGGCTTACCAGCAAGGATTTTTAACCTCTAAATCTGATTTACGCCAATTAGCGCAAGTGTATTTATACAATGGTTTAGCGTTTAAAGCTGCAAAAGTGATGAGCGATGCCATTGATAAAGATATTGCTGAAAAAACAGCAAAAAACTACGCTTTTGTTGCCGAGGCGATGATCCAAGCTAAAGAAGATGAAAAATCTATTACCTACTTTGCAAAAGCTGCTGATTTATCTGAGCACGGTAAATACGATCAACGTTTAGCCGAAGTATTTGTTAATACAGAGCAATATGAAGAAGCCGCCGATGCAGCGCGTAAAGCACTTGATAAAGGTGGTCTTGATTTTGAATCAAATGCATTTGTTGCACTGGGTATGGCGCAGTACAACATGCAAAATTTTGATGCATCAATTTTAGCGTTTGAGCAGGCAGAAAAACATAAAAAATCTCAGCGTTTAGCACAGCAGTGGATCAAATATGTAAAGCGCGAAAAAGTGCATGCAGAAACATTAAGAACGGCACTGCTTTAAGCTTTAGTAATAACGTTTAAATATAATTTCATAATCGCAAATCCAAACCACACTATTTTTAGTGTGGTTTTTTTATGTTTTTAATAAATTAACTACTTGAATTTTATGTAAATAACTTTGTCATCTTATGTTTATTAAAGTGTAACTGTAATGTCATATAGCTACCGTAAGGTAGGCGCTGCTGATAACTCAAGTGACCTTAAAGCATTACTTAATGTTTTAAGGTGACTTGAGTTTATTTAAAGCACTTAACAAAATAATTAAATACTTTAACGGAGTGAACAATGAAATTATCTGACTTATTTAAAGTTAGTTTGATTGCAACTGCAGTATCTTTAGCGGGTTGTGGTGGTGACTTAGTAGTATCTGAAGGCGACACAACAATAAATGAAGGCGACACAGTTACTAATGTTGTTGAAGGTGGCAGTGGTACAGTAGATGAAACATCATCGCGTGATGATTCGCAAAATGCAACTACGGGTTTCCCTGCTGATATCGACAATGCACTTGTTCAAGGCTTAGCAACGGATGTATCAAGTGAATTTCCAGCAATAACAGATAAACCAGTGTATCGCTTAAGTGCTGATACAACATTGATTGCTGATGTTTCACTAACTAATGATGCACATTGGATTGTGAGTGGTCGTACTGCTGTGGGTAATGACCGCGCAGATATTACAACGCTTTATATTCAGCAAGGTACAACGATTATTGGTGAGTCAGGGGATGACTTTTTAGTTGTGCGTCGTGGTTCACAAATTGAATCAGTCGGCACTGCAAGCCAGCCAATTACGATGACATCAATTCAAGATGTTACGGGTAGCGAGACAGCAATTGGCCAATGGGGTGGTTTGGTATTACTTGGTAATGCACCTGCAAACTCATGTGGAGACCAACAAGGTGAAGCAACAGCAGACGAACTTGCTAACTGTGGCGTGTCAGCTGAAGGTGATGCAGGTCAGTTCGGTGGAAATATCAGTGATGATAATTCAGGTACTCTAAAATATGTACTTGTTAAGCAAGCAGGTAAAACGCTTGGTAATGGTGATGAGTTAAATGGTATTACATTTGCCGGTGTTGGCTCTGCAACTACGGTTGATTATATCCAGGTTCATGAAAACCTTGATGACGGTATCGAGTTTTTTGGTGGTACGGTTAATGTAAGTAATGTAGTGCTGACTAACATTGGTGATGATTCACTTGATTGGTCTTTTGGTTGGACGGGTTCGGCTACTAATGTTTACATTCAACAAGCCGCTAACGTAGGCGATAACGCTATTGAAGCTGATAACTCTGAGTTTGATTCAAGCGCCACGCCATTAACACTGCCTACTATATCTAACGTAACAATCGTCGGTGCAGAAGGTAATAATGGTATTCGTCTACGCGCTGGTACTGCGGGCGCTCTTAAAAATGTATTTGTAACGGGTCCTGCTACTTACGAAAACTGTTTACGTGTAGGGTCTGATTCAGTTCCTCGCGCTGAAGATGGCACACTAACGATTGTAAACTCTATTGTGGCGTGTCAAACAACGGCAAATAATTTTGGTAGTGAAGTAATTAACGGTGGCGACGTACAATCTTGGTTTGAAGGACAAGATGGTAACCAAGTACTTACGCCTGCAGAGCTTATGCTTGCTGATGACGGTTACACGCCACTTGCTGGTTCACCGCTTATCGCAAATGGTCAAATTGGTGCTTTTGATGGTTCAACTAATTGGATGGAAGGTTGGACTGTCGGTATTAATGGCGGCTTCCCTACTGATATTGATAACGCGCTTGCACAAGGCTTAGCATTAGATGTTTCTAGTGAATTTCCAGCAATTACAGATAAACCAGTATACCGTTTAACTGAAGATACAACGTTCACAGCAGATGTAACGCTTACTAACGATGCACATTGGATTTTAAATGGTCGTACTGCAGTTGGTAATGACCGTGCAGATGCAACTATATTATATGTTCAAGCGGGTACAACGCTAATTGGTGAAACAGGTGATGACTTTTTAGTTGTACGTCGTGGTTCACAAATTAATGCCAATGGTAATGCAACTGCGCCAATCACTATGACATCTATTCAAGATGTAACAGGCGCTGAAACAACGATTGGTCAATGGGGCGGCTTAGTATTATTAGGTAATGCACCCGCTAACTCGTGTGGCGATCAAACCGGTGAAACGACAGCTGAAGAATTAGCTAACTGTGGTGTATCAGCTGAGGGTGACGCTGGTCAGTTTGGTGGTGATATTATCGATGATAACTCAGGTGTTCTTCGTTATATTGTTGTTAAACATGCAGGTAAAACGCTGGGTAATGGCGATGAACTTAACGGTATCTCATTTGCAGGTGTTGGTTCACAAACGAAAGTTGAATACATTCAAATTCACCAAAACCTAGATGATGGTGTTGAGTTTTTTGGTGGCACAGTTAATGTTCGTAACATTGTACTAACTGATATTGGCGACGATGCATTCGATTGGTCATTTGGTTGGTCGGGTCGTGCACAAAATATCTATATTCAACAAAGTTCAGTTGAGGGTGATAACGCAATAGAAGCTGATAACTCAGAATTCGATTCAAATGCGACACCATTGACTAAACCACTAATTTCTAACGTAACAATTGTAGGTGCTGATGGTACTAACGGTGTTCGTTTACGTGCAGGGACAGCGGGCGTTCTACGAAATGTTGTTATAACGGGCCCTGAAGGTTACTCAAACTGTTTACGTGTAGGCTCAGACTCTGCTGCTAATGCAGAATCGGGTGAGTTGTCTATCGAAAACTCAGCTGTTGCATGTAGTGAAGATAATAACTTTGGTTCACAAGCAATTGGTAGTGGCAATGTGCAGTCTTGGTTTGAAGGTCAAACGGGCAACTTAACGCTTACGGCTTCAGCACTTAATTTAGCGACAGACGGCTTTACACCAAAATCGGGTTCACCTTTATTAGGTGCTGGTGGGGATTCATCTGAGCTTGACTCGTTCTTTACCAAAACAGATTACATCGGCGCATTCGATGGCGATAATAATTGGATGGATGGTTGGACAGTTGCTATTACACCAAGCTTTCCTGACGATATTGCTAATGCATTAGCACAAGGACTTGCAACAGATGTTTCTGCTAGCTTCCCTACAATTACAGACAAACCTGTATATCAATTAACCTCTGATGTTGTATTTACATCTGATGTAACACTGACTAACGATGCGCATTGGATTTTAAAAGGACGTACAGCCGTTGGTAATGACCGCGCTGACAACACAACACTTTATGTTCAGTTTGGTACAACATTAATTGGTGAGTCGGGTGATGACTTCTTAGTTGTTCGCCGTGGTTCTAAAATTGAAGCGGTAGGCAGTGTAAATCAACCAATTACTATGACGTCAATCCAGGATATGACGGGAGGCGAAACTACGATTGGTCAATGGGGCGGTTTAGTATTATTGGGTAATGCACCTGCTAACTCATGTGGCGACCAACAAGGTGAAGCTACCGCAGAAGAACTTGCCAGTTGTGGTGTGTCTGCTGAAGGTGACGCAGGCCAGTTCGGTGGTAATGACCCTGAAGATAATTCAGGTACGCTAAAGTATGTTGCAGTTAAGCAAGCGGGTAAAACGCTGGGTAATGGCGATGAACTTAACGGTATTACACTTGCGGGTGTTGGTCGTCAGACTGAACTAGATTACATTCACGTTCATGAAAATCTAGACGATGGTGTTGAATTTTTTGGTGGTACTGCAAATATTAGTCACCTTGTTTTAACAAGCATAGGCGATGATTCACTTGATTGGTCGTTCGGTTGGACGGGTAAAGCGCAATATGTACTGATTAAACAATCAGACTCTGAGGGCGACAATGCAATTGAAGCTGATAACTCTGAGTTTGATTCAAGTGCAACGCCACTAACAATGCCAACTATCTCTAACGTAACAATTATTGGTAATGTTGGTGTAAATGGTATCCGCTTACGTGCAGGTACTGCGGGTATGCTTAAAAACGTAGTGGTTACAGGTGGTGCAGACTATTCAAACTGTTTACGAGTAGGCTCTGATTCAGCGCCGCGAGCAGAGGACGGTACATTAACTGTTACTCACTCCATCGTTGCGTGTGAAACCGCTAACAACTTTGGTACCCAAGCAATTGGTACAGGTAATGTTGAATCTTGGTTCTTAGGACAAACAGGTAATTCAGTTCAAGTAGCCGCTGACCTTGGGCTAGCAGATAATGGCTATATGCCAACTGCTGAGTCGTTATTACTTGGTAATGGCTTTGATTCATCAAGCTTAGATAGTTACTTTGATTCTGTAGATTACATTGGTGCGATGGATGCACAAACAGACTGGACAGCAGGTTGGGTAAAAGTAGGCCTTTAACCCAAACCACATTATAGCCGAGCGAAAGCTCGGCTAATGTCTTGTTTTGTTTCGGAGTATAAAAATGAAATCTTTTAAACCCTCTACACTTGCTTTATCAAAGTTAAACTACGCTGTAATGGCTGCGTTACTTGGTTTATCAGTAAATACAGCTACGGCTGCTGAGCAGCAAGTAGAAGAGCAAGAAATAGAAGAAGTTGTTGCTGTAGGGCAACGATTAAAGGGCAGTGCGGGTGCTGTACTGCAAGAACGTCAAAACCAAGCGTTTGTTGCTGATATTATGGGTGCAGACCAAATATCACGTACTGGTGATGGCGATGCTGCCTCTGCACTTCGCCGTGTTACTGGTTTAACGTTAGTCGATGGCAAATTTATTTATGTGCGTGGTTTAGGTGAACGCTATTCTAGTACTCAGCTAAATAGCATGTATGTACCAAGCCCTGATCCTACTCGCTCAGTGGTTCCTTTGGATTTATTTCCATCTGAAATTATTGAAAGCTTGAGTGTACAAAAGTCATTTTCACCGGATATGCCAGCTCATTTTGGTGGTGGTAATGTAAATATTCGCACTAAATCAATTCCTTCTGACTTTTTATTAAAAGTACAAGTGGGTACATCGTACAATACTTCTAATAGCGATACCGGTTACTTTTACAGTGGCGGTGATGATGACTGGATGGGTCGAGATGATGGTTCGCGAGCATTATCGGATGTGTTTACTACTGCGCTTACCAGTGATGCTGGTCTTGAGGGCAATATAAACACTACGTTAGCTGAGCGTAAAAACCTGATTCAATCGCTTGATTGGGATGTAGGTATTTCAGAAAAGGATGTTGACCCTGCTATGAACTTCTCTATTGCCTTAGGTGATAGATTTGAAAGTGAGGTCGGTACTTTTGGTGTGCTTGCAGCCGTATCTTACGATAACGAGTGGGAAGTAGTTCAAGAGCAAAGCGGCTCAAGCCTTGGTAGCTTAGGCTGTGAAGACAAATGTTTTGCCCAGTATTACGATGGTACATCGACTGAGCAAAATGTACGTTGGAGCGGCACATTAAATTTAGGATATGAGTTAAACTCAAACCATAAGTTTGAGCTTACTAATATTGCACTTCATGACATGAGTGACCGCGTACGTAACCGCGATTACTTTGATGCAAATGAAACCGAAGAAGGTGTCACCGAATTACGCCGAGTAGATATTACGTACGAAGAGCGCGAAATGTTTTCGACTCAGCTTAAGGGGACGCACAACTTTCCAGAGCTAAATAATTTATTTTTTGATTGGTATGGCGGTTTAAGTCGAGCAAACCGTAATGCACCAGGTGGTTTAGATGTTGTTTATCAGCAAAACTTAGTTGATGGCGTGCTTGAATCTGAACAACTGCAAGATGTGGCTGCAACAAATATCACCCGTGAGTATCAAGTATTACACGACGATGTTGAAACATTTGGTTGGAATATGGGTATGCCTTTTTATGGTGACGGCTATGAGCTTGAGTTAAAAATAGGCGGCGATTTTTCAGAGAAAAAACGTGATGCAAGTAATGTGAAGTTTGGCATTACGCACCGTGGTATAAGCGATGAGTACTCGTTCGGCTCTAACGTAAGCGATATTTTTGCTGATGAAAACACGGCGAATGACGCTTTTTATGCAAGTGTAACAGGCTCAGGTATTTTTGATGACGGCACCACTGATGGTGATAAGTACAGTGCAGCGCATAAATTAGATGCTTATTATTTTATGGCGGATTACTTCTATCAAAACACTTGGCGTTTTACTGGTGGCGTTCGATGGGAAGATTTTTCTCAAGTATCAGTCGGTTATGAAGCGCATACTAATTTCTTTGAAAATACGTTACAAGAAATCCAAGATGTAGCTATTAATGAAGATAACTTTTTTCCTTCTTTAGCTGTTACGTACATCATGGATGAAGAAATGCAATTTCGCTTAAATTTAAGTGAAACAACCATTCGCCCTGATCTACGTGATGTAAGCTCTTCTTTCTTTGTTGACCCGTTAACTGAGTTTCTGGTGAGAGGATCACCTAGTTTACAAAGTTCTAATTTAAAAAATGTAGATTTTAGGTTTGAATGGTATATGCCATCAGGTAATAACCTTTCTGTTGCATTGTTTTATAAAGACATTGAAAACCCAATTGAAATGGTTGAGCTTGCGGGCGTAGGTGGTGCATCTCCACAGTTATTAACAGCAAATGCTCAGTCGGGTAAATTGTCGGGTATTGAAGTTGATTTTTTAACTGACTTTGGCTTTATAAATAAAGATTGGTCTTCAGCATTTTTGTCAGGCAACGTTACGCTATCTGACTCAAGTGTTAATTTGGGGATTAATGATTCAGACGGTGTTGACTCACTGTTTGAAACACAGCTTAAAGAAGCCCTTGAGGCCGATACGGTATCGAATATTGTAACTAACAATGAGCGTCGTTTAGTTGGTCATTCTGAGTGGGTTGCAAACTTACAAATGGGCTATGACTCGAATGATGGGTTTCATTCTACTTCATTAATTTATAATGTGTTTGGTCCTCGTATAATTGTACCTGGTACACGTGGAAATGAAGATGCAGAAGAAAAGTCGTTTCACTCAGTTGATTTAGTTTATTCTTACTTCCCTAACTTTAACTCTAAAGTTAATTTTAAGGTTAAGAATATGCTTGGCCAAGAAAAAGAAATTGAACAAGAAGGTCTTACCCTTTGGGGACAAGACACCGGCACTGAGTTTAGTTTAAGTTATAGCTATGAGTTTTAAGCTTTATTTAAAATAAAACTCAAGGAATGAAATAGTAAACTTCACTATCTATTAGCTCTGTATTTTAATACAGAGCTTTTTTGTGTTTATGCTCAGTATGAAAAATATTTAAGTTCTGTTTTATTCACTAGTTTTAGCCGTCTACGAGTGTTAGTTTAGCGTTAATGAAAATTAAATCTCACGCAATGAATTTAATTTTTAATGTATTAAGGCATCTTTTATGAATCAAACAGTGGAACAAACAATGAAAAAAGTAGGATTAGTCGGTTGGCGTGGCATGGTTGGCTCTGTGTTATTAGAACGTATGCAGCAGCAAAGTGATTTTGCCCATATCGACACCACCTTTTTCACCACCTCACAAGCGGGTCAACTAGGCCCAGATATAGCAGGCGACGCAAAACCATTACTAGATGCAAGTGACATTAGCGAACTTGCTAAAATGGATATTATTGTTACTTGCCAAGGCGGTGACTACACCAATGCGGTATATCCAAAACTTCGAGAGTCGGGTTGGGATGGTTACTGGATTGATGCAGCTTCAGCGCTGCGTATGAGTGAGGACAGCATTATAATGCTTGATCCCGTAAACAAAGATGTTATTGAACAAGGCTTAGAGCAAGGCGTTAAAACCTTTGTGGGCGGTAACTGTACTGTATCGCTGATGCTACTTGCATTAGGTGGTTTATTTGAGCAAGACCTAATTGAATGGGTAAGCCCAATGACTTACCAAGCGGCGTCGGGCGCTGGTGCACGAAATATGAAAGAGCTTATTGCACAAATGGGCGCTATTCATGCAAGTGTTGCAGATAAACTAGATAACCCAAGCTCTGCTATTTTAGAAATTGATAAAATAGTAAGTGAAACAATGGCGTCAAAAGACTTACCACAAGACCAATTTGGTGTGCCATTAGCGGGCAGTTTAATCCCGTGGATTGACGTACCTATGCCAAGCGGTCAGTCTAAAGAAGAATGGAAAGCGCAAGTTGAAGCGAACAAAATTTTAGGTTCTTCAAAGCAACCAGTGCCTATTGACGGTTTATGTGTACGTATTGGCGCTATGCGTTGTCATTCACAAGCGATGACCATTAAATTACGTGAAGATATTAGCGTAGAAAAAATTGAAGAAATTTTAGCGTCTCATAACGAGTGGGTTAAGGTTATTCCTAACGAGCGTGAAATTAGCGCAACAGACTTAACACCCGTTAAAGTAACAGGCACTTTAACAATTCCTGTTGGCCGTATTCGTAAATTAGCGATGGGGCCAAAATACATCAGCGCATTTACAGTAGGCGATCAGCTTTTGTGGGGAGCGGCAGAGCCACTTCGTCGTATGCTACGCATAATTGTTGATGGTGAGTAATACCAATTCGCAATAATACTTAATCAATTTGAGGGGTTAAATCTGACGCTAACTACGTTAAATATTTCTGATATAGAACAACTAAATAACGAAATCTTTGCCTTGTTATCGACACGATTTTTCTTCCCTCAAAATAGATCACTTAATTAAGCGAATTGGTATAATATATAATTAGTATTAACAAAAGGGGTTGGCAATTTGCCAGCCCTTTTTAGTTTAATGGCTTATAAAACCGCTTAAGAGGCTTAAACAATACTTTTTTATGAATGTTCACTGTTGTTTATTATTGAACTTAAGTAAACTGTTTACATTGTGCAACAGCCTATTCAAGTAACATTAATGACCTCTCATATAAATAACTTTGCCAATAAGCGATTAGCATTTGTTAGCTCCTATTTTAGTTCTGCAATTGCTATAAACACGGTTGTTTCTTGTTTTCTTATTTTTAGCAGTATTAACCACAGCGCCTCGCAAGAAAAAATTTACTGGCTTTTTACGTTATCATTTATTTCATTACTTCGAATAGCCAGCCATGTATTTGTTAACAACACCCATGCTTTTAAATATCATCTGTATTTTATAGGTTTATTATTAACAGCCGTAACTTGGGCTGCTTTCCCCATTTTGTTTTATGAAAATATGCCAATGCAGGAGAAGTTTGTATCACTCGTTGTTTTTAGCTCCCTTGCTGGTGGCGGTGTAAATGTTTTAGCTTCTGATATTCGTTCCTCCTTGTCGTATATAACCTGTTTACTGGTTCCTTTTAGTATTTTATTACTTTTACAGCCTATTGAAGATGAGAATGTACTAGGTATTTTAGGGCTCGTTTTATGGTTTATTTTGTGTTTTGTTACCGCTGTACGTTCTGCTAAAGATGTAAAGTCATCAATTAATGATGAACTTAAGTTAGATCAATTTATTGAAAACTTAGAAAACGAAGTGCAACTTCGTACCGAACAAATAATCCTTTTAGAGCAAAAAGATAATTTAACTAAATTGTTTAACAGGGGAGCTTTGTTTCTAATGTTGAACTTGATTTAGCCAATCAAAATGATGATATTAAAGCCGTTTTATTTTTAGATATGGATGACTTTAAAATCATCAACGATAAATACGGTCACGATTTTGGTGACTTTGTTCTGGCCCAAACAGGTAAACGATTAGTTGAAACACAAACTCAGGGCGATTTTATTGCTTGTCGTTGGGGAGGGGATGAGTTTATTTTTTATTCTCGTAGTAACACCGAAGACGAACTTTTTGACTGTGTTTTTAGATTAGTTAAAACTTTAACGAAAACAGTAAGCATGGATAGCTATCAAGTAAACCCTTCTTTTAAGGTTGGGCTGTATTTTACGCGTGAAAACTTTAATCTTGAAGACGCGATTAAATACGCTGATGTTGCTATGTATGAAGGTAAGAAAAGCCGTAATGAAATATCGGTATTTGACGAGCGAATGCATGAATCGCTTAAAAGAGAAGAAGTACTTCGCAGCTCAATTAAAGAGTGCGTAGAAAAAGGTGACTTTCATCTGTGTTATCAACCTATTGTTGATATAAGTACAAATGAAATAACCACGTTTGAAGTACTACTTCGTTGGCAGTTTAATGATGAATTTATTCCCCCTTCAGAATTTATAGATATTGCAGAGCGATATGGGAAAATTAATATATTAGGTGAATTTGTACTAGAGCAAGCCATCGCGAGTTTAAGTAAGTTAAACGCTGTGAATAGTAAGATTGGATTGTCGATTAATGTGTCGGTGTTGCAACTAGAAAACCATAATTTTTTAGATTTTTTAGTTGCTCTTCTAAATAGATATGCTGTTAAACCATACAATGTGCATTTAGAAATAACAGAAACAGTGATGATTAAAAATTTACCGTATTTGTCAAAAGTGATTACGGCCATAAAAAATACCGGTGTGCGTATCTCTATTGATGATTTTGGTACTGGGTTTTCTTCTATATCGGTTTTAAAAGAGCTATCAGTTGATTACATTAAAATAGATAAATCTTATATTGATAATATTTGTGAGTGCTCAAAAGACAAAAGTATTGTATCTGCGGTAACTAACATGTCGCATATGATTGGTTGCCAAGTAATAGCGGAGGGCGTAGAAAACCCCGCTCAGCTAACGTTATTACAAAGCTTACAAATTGATAAGTATCAAGGTTTTATATTCAGTAAACCAGTTAGATTTGCCGATGCGCTTAAACTTATTAGTTAGAGCGCTGGCTTTTCAGGCACAAAGTTTGTTTTATCTAGGTTCGATTTAAGCGTGCCGTGCGTTTCTGGCTCGCTGCGAGCGGTAACTTCTTTTGTGTTATTCTATTAGCTTACATTCATATGAAAATAACTTAAAACGGAGCAGTCCGCCTCGTTTTTTTAATGCTATTTGCCTAAAGATGCTGCCGAAAATTCAACCTAAAAAGATAGGTAGGCCTTAGTAATAATGAACTTTTATTGACTTAATTCGCTTATATGAACTACCTGATTACGCCCTCCATTTTTAGCATGATAGAGTGCTTTATCTGCCTCATTTATTGCGCTTTCAATTGCGCTTTCAATTGCGGTTTTATTGCATTTAATATTTATTACGCCAAAACTTGCCGTAACATTAATTATTTTATCATTAAAATGAATCGGACTACTGGCGAGTGCGTTTCTTAGTTTTTCGGGGAATGCTTTAGCTGTAGGCTCGTCGTTACGTGCTATTAATAAGGTAAATTCTTCGCCACCAATTCGGCCAAACAAATCATCTGGATTTATGCAGTCTTGCATTATTTTCGCCGCTTCTACTAACACCACATCACCTCCTGCATGTCCAAACTCATCGTTTATTTTTTTAAATTTATCTATATCCCAATAAATTAAGCTTACGTACTTATAATTATTAAGTTTATCTTTTAGTTGCTCTTGGCTTTTATTATAAAACCCACGCCTATTTAAGCAGCCCGTAAGTACATCAGTCATTGCAAGATGGTTCATTTTTTCGGCTAAATCAGACGCCATTATGAATATCATAAATACGGCCATGCCGACATGAGCAGCAGGGACAGTCATAAAATTAATTAATGTATATAGCGCTATATATTCTTCATTCACTTGGCTGCCTTGCAGTAATGCTATGCTTGCTGCAACAAATAAAAGTAATCCACATAGCGAATAAGTGATACTAGCGCCTATTTCAGCAGGGAGTGATTTTTGCTTATGCCTGAAAATAATAACCGCACTTAGTATCAGTAAGATCACATCGTAATACACATACAACGACATAAATAAGCCAACATGCACATTTATGACTGTAAAATAATAAACAGCAGCAAGAGTTACTATTGCCGAGATGATTAAATAGCGAATTTTTATACTCGAATTTACCCTAATGCAATGCCCCCATGTACCAAGTAGCACAGAGCCTACTGAGAAGCTGCTTCCTAACATCAAATATAGTGTATGAGAGTCAAATAATGGTTCTGCTGATATTGTTGCCCATTGGCATGCCGAGAGTGCGAATGCGATTGTCCAAAGCATGGCATATTGCTTTTTACCTAACGTAAACCACGACATTAAAAATATGACAGACCAAATAACACTGGTTAAAAATAGGGTAACTAATATATAAAAAACAGGGTTCATGTATTTTTATTCTTGTTTGCGTTAATTTTACTTTAGTAGATGAAAGCGGTTTATTCGGATCAATGCAGGTTATTAGTTGGCAAAACTATAGATAGATAAGCATGGGAATCACTTCATTAAGCGGTGTATTTGAATAGTGGTATATCCTTTGCTGTAGTGATTGTAGTTTAAAGTTTTAAGCTTATATGGCTTTGCTCTATCTGTAATTTTATACCTAACAGGTACTTAAGTTACAAATATTAGTAATTTTTACACGTTTATTTATGTACTTAATTAAAAAGTTTAACTAATTAGAGCCTGTTTATCTTTCGAGGTTAAATGTGCAGCTGTACGTTTGGTTTTTAGGCAAGGTTGAGTCTATGTTGTGTGGTTGTTCTTCATAAATAGGCGATAACGCAGCATTAATGCCAAACATACGCAGCCCCTAAATAGAACAAATTTTAATCCTTAAAGGTCAATAGGCCCTGGTTTTTAGCAAAGGAAGTTAGAATGCATTTTTCATTTACAACATTTCACGCCAAATATTTTAAAGGTGTAATAGCGCTGATTGTATTGCTTATATTAATGCGAATAGCTGCGCCTTATGTAGTTCAATACTACGTAAATTATCAGCTAAAACATACGCAAGGTGTTACGGGGCATGTTGGTGATGTAGATTTGTTTTTATATCGCGGTGCCTATGCAATTGACGACGTTGAAATTTACGCTGTTGATGCAACTTCAGCTCCGAAGCCTTTACTGAGTATTCAAACTCTTGATTTTTCACTCGCGTGGTTAGCCCTTTTAAAGGGCAATTTAGTAACAAACATGGCCTTTACGCGTCCTGAAATAGTTATTTACGATAAAGACCCCAATGCTTCTGAGCAAAATAAACAAGTAAAAGACGAAACTACCTGGGTAGGGCTCGCCAATAATTTAGTACTGTTCTCTATTGATACCTTAACAATTGAGCAAGGCAAATTAACTTTAGTTAACTCAACTAATAGTGGTGAAAAACCCACTTTTATATCAAATATTAACGCTCGAATTGAAAATATAACCAACGCGCAGAACCTATCAAAAACACTAGTGACTACTCTAAGCGTAGAAGGTGCATTAATGGGGGAGGCCGGATTAAAGCTTGATGGCAAATTAGATCCCTTTAGCAAACAAGCCAATTTTGATTTTAACGCAGAGGTACAGCGTTTCTCTGTTAAAAACCTCGATACTGTATTTAAGGTATACACGCCTTTTGATATTGAAGCGGGTGGCATTGATGGCGCTATGGAACTTGTAGCTAAAGATAATAACTTAAATGGTTATGTAAAAGCGGGCGTTCAAAACTTGAGTGTGTTCTCGTGGCGCGAAGATATAGAAAAAGATGACGACGGCATATTTACGGCCATATTTGAAGGCAGTGTTGATTTACTGGGCTCTATACTCGAAAACGATGAGTCAAAACTTGTTGCTGCACGTATTCCTATAGAGGGACAACTAGATAATACGGATGTTTCGACTTTTCAAGCTGTGATTTCGGTATTAGAAAACGCATTTTTTGATGCGTTTAAAATGAAAGTAGATAACGTTATTTCTTTTGAAGATACGGATGAAAAACCTGATAACGAGGAAAATTAAAGCTCTTTGGTAATTCTATTTCAATTAGATCTTTAAATTGCACCCACTTTTTAAACTTTAAGTGGGTGCTTTAGTACTCTTATCAGATTAGTTTTTGCGGTTACTCAATAGCTCTTTAAGCTCAGCAATTTGGGATTGTAGTTCGTTTACTTGCCCTTGCGTTGCAGGTAATGAGCTGTCGTCTGCGAGCTCTTCTCGCGCTTTGCGGTGCTCCTCACTCATAACTTCTAAAATGGCACCTACCATCATATTTAAAAATACAAATGCGGTTAAAAATATAAACGTAAGGTAATAAATCCAGCTTAATTCGTACACCGCCATTGTTTCGTACATTATGTCGGTCCAATCTTCAAACGTTGCTATTCTAAACAAGGTAAGCATTGATATTGAGACGTCTTGCCAAAGTACGGGGTTGATTTCAGCAAACATCATGCTACCCATTGCAGCGTATATATAAAAAATAACAAACATTAACAGGGCTATATAACCCATTTGCGGAATGGCTTTGAGCAATGAGTTAACCAATAAGCGCAGCTCTGGGATCATCGAAACCAATCGTAACACTCTAAATATGCGCAACAGCCTAGCAATTAACATTGTAGAGCCAGCAGCAGGGTATAAACTGCCCAATACTATGATAGTGTCAAATATATTCCATCCCTTAGAAAAGAAGTCTTTAATGCCTTTACTTGCAACAAAGCGGATTATTAGTTCAATTAAAAAGAATGCAGTAATGCCAACGTCCATCCAATTTAGAGCAAGCTCTACGGTAGGATGTAGTGAGTAAGTGTGTGCACCTACTGTAAGGGCAGAAACAATAATTACAGCTATAACAAATGATTGAAATATCTTGCTTTTGTCTATACGCTGAAACAACTTTTGTAACTGCGACATCATAGTAATAGATCCTTTGGATATTAAGATTTTATGGCGCTAATATACAATAGTATCGTAATAATTTAACGCTTTTTCGATATAGAAAGTGTAAGGAAATTTAATGTTTATCAATAAACTAAAAAGCAGCGCATTACTTATTATTGGATCATGTGTTTTGGCTGGCTGCAGCTCTGATGCACGTTTTCATGAATTACAATCGGCGCGCCTTGATGAGTGTAACTATAAAGCTGACAAAGAATATTACGAATGCCTAGATAAACAAGACTCTAACTACGAAGAGTTTAAAAAACAGCAACAAGCCCAGACTAAATAAGTAACCTTTATATTTATGACTAAAACTCAAAAACAGCGCGATAAGCAAATTCGCTTAGCGCTTACTAATGCATGCGAAGCAATTAAAGAAATGGTAATTGGTTTTGATTATCTAACGCATACAGTTGATTTAAATAACGAAGTAAACACGTTAAAAGTACAATGTTACTTTATTGATGAGGTAGCCCGTGAAGATGCAAAACCGCAACTTGATGAGTTAACGCAGATTATACTTAGCCAGCTAGCAGCTATTAAGTTGAACGCAAAACCAGCACACATCTCATTTTAAGCCAATTAACAGCGGTTTAGTTGGTATGACATCACATGGACGTTATAATTAGATAAATTATTTTTAGGGTTTAAATTATGGCTGTTCCTTCGCGTTCGCAAATTTCACCAGGTACCACAGTAAATATTGTATTAAAAGAAGATCAACGCAGCGGCACATTAACAGAAGGTGTTGTTGAGCGCCTTTTAACAAAATCACCAAATCACCCACACGGTATTAAAGTACGTTTAGAAGATGGTCAAGTTGGCCGAGTAAAAGAGATTTTATAATGGCAACGTTAACAGAGCAGGCTTTTTGGGATTTAGTAACAACGCCGGATTTAGGGCTCGATCCGCAAAGTGTGAGCGATAACCTAAAAACTAAACTTAATGATTTAAGCGATCAGCACCTTATTGATTTTGATAAACACTTTGGCATACATATGCGTAAATGTTTTACCTGGGATTTGTTTGGTGCCGCTTTTGTGATGGCTGGATGTAACGACGATTACGGTTTTAGCGAGTTTAGATGTTGGTTAATTTCGCGCGGTAAAACAGTATTCGAAAACGCTTTAGAAAATGCTGATTCGTTAGCGCAGTGTACACCTGTTTATTACTTAAACGAGCAGCCTTATCCGTACATTGATGAGTATGATTTAATAGCCGGTTTATTATTTGAAGAACGCAGCGAAGACGAATTACCGTTTATCCCATCTGGCAGTGATGAACCTAAAGGTAAACGTTTTAAAGACAAACCTAAGTTTTTAAAGCAAAGCTACCCTTTATTATTTGCAAAGTACTGGCAATAAAATAAATACCAATTCGTATAACGAGTTAAACAATCTAATGAGTTCAATTTACCCTTACAATTAAGCGCATTGGTATAAATCGTTTTGTTGTTTAAGTACGTATTAAATAAAGTGCTTAACAACAAAATGGTTTGTAATGAGTATCTAGGGCATGTTTACCTTTGGTAGTTGAATTTGTTCAATCCAAGAAGGATTTAATCGCGGCGCGAGATTTGTAAACTAGTGGGCTCGACAACTGCTCCTGCGTTATTCTAATGGCTTACATCCATGTAAGAATAATAAAAACCGAGCAAAGCTTCCGCGTCCTACTCACGGGCTTGCTCCTGTAATACGACTTCTCTCCTTTTATAGTAAATCTCTGTTATAGTTGTTAAAAGTTATAAAAGCTAAGTGATTAGGCATTTTGCTATTATTTAACACGCTGACTCACGAGGATATACCCACGAAATGAAATATTTAACACTCGCTTTATTAACTGTCGCTTTTACAAGTGCAAATGCTTTTTCTGAGCCGAGCAATAAAACACGATTTATACCGTTTTTAAAGTCAAAATTGGGGGCATACGAAGTTGTGTCGACCAATTCAGGGTTATGCGTTAATAGCGATTTGAGTTTAACAGACGAAAGTGATTTAAGTGCAGGTTTTAAACTTGGAGAGCAAATTGTATTTGGATCGCTCCACAATGGTACTCGCACTATTAAAAAACCAAACTTTTGTTTTATAACCAGTACGCTTAAATACAAAAGTGATGGCCTTGAAAACGGTTTAAGAATGAGCCGTTGTGAAAACCCTGCAAACGAAAAAACAATCAGTCAAAGTATCAAATTTTTAGCTGATAACACACTAAAATACACGTTAAGCGAACCTAGTGTAGAGTGCACATTTAAAAAAGCAGACGAGAGCAAATAAAGCATCTACTAAGTAGTAAATCATTCGCAGTATATTTTAGGAATATCGCGCCAACGTGTAGTGTACTGCGGCGATAAAAAATCACGGTTCATGTGCCATCGGTCATTTAATTTACTGCTTGCAAGGCTTAGCATCCCTTTTCCGTATCGATTATTGATTGTATCTAGGCATTGCATAAGCTTTGGATTATCAGGGCTTTTATTAAATAAGTCATTTTGCTGAAACTGTTCTGATATTAGCTCTACCGCACCCACACCACATTTATAAAACCGTATACCGGGTTGGTAAATCTTATTAAATACCTCAGATACAGCATTAGCCATCACGCAGGTGTCGTTAGTGGGTGAGGGGAACTTATACACAAAAGACTTTTTATAATATCTATTTTCGTGCACGCCACTGGCTGCAAAAATATAAAGCTGGTGAGTGAGCGAGTGTTGCGCTCTTAATTTATTAGCCACTGTGGTTACATGGTTAATTAGCGCTGTTTTAAGTGCTGTTGGCTCACATATGCGCTCTCCAAAACTACGGGTTGAATAAATCTCCCGCTTATCTTGTCGTACATCATCCCAGTTTAAACATGTTATCCCGTTAAGCTCGCTTACTGTGCGTTCAACAACCACACTAAATGCACGGCGCATTGCTCTAGGGTTTTGCTGAGCAAGATCCCAGGCGGTGTGTATATTCATTATTTTAAGTTTTTTAGCTAGCCGGCGGCCTATTCCCCACACATCTTCGCAGCTCATTCTTTGTAAAATAGCTTGGCGAGTTTGTTCGCTATTTATTACTGCAACACCATTAAAACCACTGAGCTTTTTAGCGGCATGGTTAGCGGCTTTTGCTAAAGTAGGGGTCGGGCCAAAACCTACACCTACAGGAAGCTTTGTTTCGCGCCATACTGTGCGCCTTATTGTATGACCGTATTCATGCCAGTCTTTAATTAATGATGTGTAGCCATCAAAGTGCAAAAACGATTCATCAATACTGTATATGTGCTGTGTATCGCAAAAGCGAGCGATGATATTCATCATTTTGTCGCTTAAATCAGCATAAAGCTCGTAATTGCTAGAGCGAATAACAACGTTGTTTTGCTCAAGTAAATGCTTAACTTTAAAGTACGGGCCAAATTTAGGAATATTTAAGCGCCGAGCAATAGGGCAAATAGCGCATACACAGCCATCGTTATTGGTAAGTACAACCACGGGTTTTGATCGAATAGCAGGGTCAAATACTTTTTCGGCACTGGCATAAAACGACACAGCATCAACTAAGGCATACATTTTAGTAACTCTGGGCTTTGCCTGTGCATTCTTATTGATAGCGTTACTACGCCTTCGAGCTGAAACTCGTCTGCAGAGGTGAGTTGTACAGGCTTATGTAAAGAAGACGCTGAAAGCAGCCGCGCATTGGTTTTATCAAGCAGTTTGCATACAAAAAGACCATTTAAGTTAGCAACAATAACGTCACCATTTTCTGCAGGCTCTGCACGGTCGATAACTAATAAGTCCCCTTCAAAAATTCCGACTTCTTGCATAGAGTTACCCGATGCTAGGCCAATGAAGGTAGCATTTGGGTGCTTTATTAAAAGCTCATCAAGGGTTACACCTAGCTCGGTGTACTGCGCTGCGGGCGATTCAAAACCACACACGCCTGCTTCTATATAAATGGGAATGACAAACATAACACAACCTAAAACGCATATACTGTATAAGTGTACAGTATATGCGTTTTGTGTAAGTTATGCCAAGAAATGTATAACCGATCAATCCATATTTTTGATCATTTGCTGTGCGATATCTAAAAAGTCTTTGATTTGCTGAGGGTTTAAGTTTTTACACATTTGATTATTTATTTTCTGCTCTGAGGCTAATAACTTATCAAAAAGAACTTTACCTTGCTCTGTGAGCGACAAAATAAAGCAGCGCTTATCGTGCTCACTTGCCTGTTTATTTATTAAATTTAAGCCAATAAGATCTTTAATTAAACGTGCTATTTGCGCTTTGTCGCGCTGCGTTTTAGTAACAATATCGTTAGCCGTACAGTTATTTACGCTCGCAATAATATGTATGCAGCGTACGTGCATAGCATTAATACCAAGTTCGCCTGCGTTAATTGCTTCACGAATTGTAACGCGGTAATTTTGCATCAATTCAAATAGCGTATTTGATAAAGGTGTATTCATAAAACTCTCAATATAGTTGACAAAGTCAATTAATTTGTTATAGTTGATTTTATCAACCAACGGGGCGTTGTGCAATGTCTGCTTTTATAGCAGCCAATTATTATACCAATCTGCTTATATATGGGGTCTATTTAACGTTAAGAAAATTACGCTAGAACTAGGCTAAAATTTTTGTATCTAGTTGTTCTAAATAAAAAATTTTTAACAACGTTATAGTGCAATTTAATTCGTTAAATTGATCAAAGATTTATGCAAGTTGGTATTAAAGTCCAAGTTTTGTAAAACGAGGTAATGCATGGGTAAACAAATTCGCAAAGCTAACATATTAAGTACGCAGCAAATCACACCACACCTACAACGCATTGTTGTAGGCTCTGATGATTTTAACGACTTAACCTCACAGCACATTGGTAACTATGTAAAAGTACTGATCCCAAAAAATGGTGAAGTAGATTTTAACTTAAAAACAGCGTGTATGCGATCTTACACAATAAGGCATGTAGATGCACAAACAGGCGCGTTAACACTTGATTTTGTTATAAATATGCACCAAGGTCCGGCAACTGACTGGGCTAAAATTGCAAAAGTAGGTGATGAGGTAGGTATTGCAGGCCCAGGCCCTAAAAAGCTAGGTAATTATGGGCATTCGCATTATGTGTTGCTAGGGGATTTAACATCGGTAAATGCAATAAAGGGGTATATACAGCAATTACCTTTATTTTCAAAAATTGATGCCTTTGTACATGTACCCACCGAAAAAGACATTATTGATTTAGAAACAAGCCGCGATGTTAATTGGCTTGTTACCGACAATGCTGACGAAGCGCTACTTAGCGCGCTTCAAAATTTGCACATTACAGCAGAGCCTCCCATTGTATTTATGGCATTGGAAGCTGGGCTTGTTCGTAAAGCAAAGACATTGTTAACAGAGCAATTTAATATACCACGCGGTAGTATTGTTTCCTCAGGGTATTGGAAAAAAGGCGTGGATTCAGAAGGCTATAAAGAGCTGCGCCAACGTGATGCACAGCTTGCTTGAATACCTTAGAGCAAAATAACATATACCTATTTTGCTTTAATACCACTGCGTAACTTGAATTGACCTAATAGCAGACCCATTTAAGTGTTTTATGCTAATGATGTAATACATTGTTAGCATGCATTTTTAGGAGCTACTATTTTGTTGAATTCCATTCCTTTTTCGTTATTAGAACTTGCCCCCATGATTAAAGGGGACAGCGTTACTAACACTCTTCATAAAAGTACTAAATACGCCCAACGTGCAGATGATCTTGGCTTTAACCGTTTTTGGCTTGCTGAGCATCATAATATGCCAGGTATAATTTGTGCGGCCACTTCAATTTTGGTTGGTCACATTGCAGGTAATACCAAAAAGATACGCGTTGGGTCAGGCGGTATTATGCTGCCAAACCACTCCCCATTAGTTGTTGCTGAACAATTTGGTACATTAGAGAGCTTATATCCTGGGCGAATAGATTTAGGACTAGGGCGTGCCCCAGGTAGCGACCCCGTAACGAGTCGTGCACTAAATAACGATATGAGCCGTGCAGAAAACTTCCCAGGTGAAGTAACTGAGCTGCAAACATTGTTAGGTCCTTACAATGGTACGCATCCTATACGTGCTATACCGGGGGAGGACACAAACGTTCCGATTTGGTTATTAGGCTCGAGTTTATTTAGCGCGCAACTAGCGGCGCAAAAAGGGTTACCGTACGTATTTGCAGGGCATTTTGCACCGCGCTTTGTACACGATGCAATAGCGTTGTATAAGCGCGAATTTAAAGCATCAAGCGTACTTGATAAGCCATACGTAATGCTTGCACTGCCTTTAGTGGCTGCAGATACCGACGATGAAGCGCAATACTTGTCGACTACTTCTAAGCAACGTGTACTCGAACTTATACGCGGTAATGAGCTGTGGCTAAAACCACCTGTTGAAAGCATGGACGGGTTATGGAGCGAACAAGAGCGCGCCCATGTAGAGAACTTTTTAAGCCTAAGCGTAGTAGGCGGACATGTAAGTATTAAACACAAGTTAGAGATTATAGCTAAACAGCTAGAAGTTGATGAGTTTATATTTACCAATGATGTATTCGATAGTGAAAAACGCCACCGTGCACTCGAAATTTTAATGGAAATAAAACACTAAAATATAGTTAGTTAAGCAAGCGTACACTCTGGGCTTGTTAATATACAGACATCATCAAAAGTTAAACTTTTTTAACTCATTTTATTAACTTTAAGTGATGTCTGTATTTGTTATTTAAATATTAAAAGTAAATTTGATTTCTATTTTTAGTACATATTTTGCTTTATATACCGTTCTGTTTTTTCAATTGAACTGATTTAAATAATCAATTTTAAGATATCACTTTTGTTTTTTATAATGTAGCTATTAAACCAGACATCATAAAATTAAAGGCAGGTACACCGTGAACTCTCTAAACACCGCAACAGCTAATTCAGTTAACAAAACAGCGCAGCCAAAAGTTGCACTGATTGCTGAAGGTGGCGGACAGCGAGGGATATTTACAGCCGGTGTACTGGATGCGTGGTTAGAGCAAAGCTACGACCCATTTGATTTATTTATTGGCACTTCTGCAGGTTCGCAAAACCTAACTAGCTACTTAGCTCGTCAAAAAGGCTATGCTAAACGCCTAATTAGAGGGCTTTCGCGTAACAAGCGTTTTTTTCAGCTTGGTCGTGGGTTAATGGGTAAGCACATAGTTGACCTAGATTGGTACTTTGACAAAACGACTGAAGTAAAAAGAGCCATAGATTTTAAAACGGCAAAAACCAGTTTAGGTGAGCGTGAACTGCTTATTACAGCAACAAATGCACGAGACAGAAAGCCGTATTATTTATCACCAACAGGTGAAGATAATCAATGGCGTGATCTTTTAAAGGCGTCAAGCGCACTGCCATTTTTGTACAAACAAGGCGTAAAATTGACCCCTTGGTTAGATGCAAAAGCAGCGAACGAAGCTCACTTGGTCGAAGAGAAAACACAAGCTGATTTTTATCTCGATGGCGGCTTAGCAGCACCATTGCCTGTACGTGAAGCTTACAACCGAGGTGCACGTAAAATTGTGGTAATAAGAACGGTTGACGCTAACTTTCAAGCGCAATCTGCATGGGTACAAAAGCTAAGAACATTTGCTATAGCATCGGGTTATTGTCCAAAAACATTAGACTACTTAATACAGCACGAGAAGGCTTATTTAGATGAGCTTGAGTTTATTGCAAATCCACCAGATGATGTAGAAATAATCCAAATTTTTGCAAACGAAAAACTGCATAGCAAATTATTAGGTAGCTCTAATAACGATTTACGCTTTGATCATAAATTAGGCTTGGCTGCAGGTCGATCTTATTTAGCACAGCAAAGCCAATTCGAGATCAGCAACACGCATAACTATACGCAAAGCGAATATAGTTACAATTAAACCAAATTCTTGTACCTAGATTGCAAATAGTACTGCAACTTAAAATTGCAGTACTATTCTTCATTTAAATGACACCCACCTAAATTTGTATGTTTATTAACCCCTAGATTCTGGCGCTTCAATTCTTTAAAACTATAAATGGGTGTCATTCTAAATTTTTAAATTAGCTAAAATTATTGTGAACACTTAAATAATATAAATGGGTGTCATTTTAAACCTAAAAATAAACCTAAGTTGATGAGAGTAATATGCTCGTTTCACTATTTAAAATACCGTCTATTTCTCTTACTTGCCTAAGTACTCCATCAAACTCACTTAAATTCGCGGCCTGTATCTCTGCTACCAAATCCCAAGCACCATTGGTAGTGTGCAATTTTGTAAGTTCGGGTATACCACGCATAGTTTTAATAACTTGAGAAGTTGATTTACCAATCACTTCCACCATCATAATTGCACGAACGGCTTCGGTTTCTATGTGTTCATGCACCCTTATGGTAAAGCCTAAAATAGCGCCTGAGCTCACTAATCGATCTAATCTATTTTGCACTGTCCCGCGTGACACATTTAAAGAACTTGCTAAAGCAGAGATAGAGGCGCGACCGTCTTTTCGTAATTCAGCAATTAAAGCGTTATCAAGGGAATCGTAAATATAGGGAGTCATAAATCAAACCTTTTAGAGCATGGCCTACTAAAATACACAATTTGTATATACCTGCATAGCAAAGTGATAAAAATTAATAAAATTTGTATAACTAATTGCCATATTAAATAGCATGCGGCCTCGCTAAACTTGTTTTAAATTAACTAATACATTTATTTAAGAGGTTTCAACATGAGTCATTTTATAGCACAGCCAAAACAAGGCGTTCCGTTTGTTAGCGTTCAGGCAATGGCTAAGCTTATAAATAGCTTAGGTATCGAAAACGTTTTGTTAGAGCTAACACATAAATTAGAAACCGACTTTGCCCGTTGGAAAGAGTTTGATAAATCACCTCGCTATGCAGCACACTCACCAGAGGGTGTAATAGAGCTAATGCCTGTGAGTGATGGCCAGATGTTCAGCTGTAAATATGTAAACGGTCACCCAAAAAACACCTTTCGAGAACTTCAAACAGTCGCTGCATTTGGTATTTTAGCCGATGTAGATAGTGGTTATCCGGTAATGATCAGCGAAATGTGCCTACTAACAGCGCTACGTACAGCGGCTACATCGGCGCTGGTGGCTAAGTATTTAGCACCAAAAAACTCAACAACACTTACATTAATTGGTAATGGGGCACAGTCTGAGTTTCAGGCACTGGCATTTAAAGCTGTATTGGGCATAACACATATTCGTTTATACGATATAGATGCAAACGCGTCTAAAAAAGCATTTACTAATTTAAGTGCTTACGGGTTAAACGTAACTATTTGTAATAGCGCACAGGAAGCTGTGCAAGGTGCGCACGTTATTACAACCTGCACTGCCGATAAAACCAATGCTACAATTTTAACAAACGACATGATCCCACAAGGTGTGCACATTAATGCAATAGGTGGCGATTGCCCAGGTAAAACAGAGTTAGATGCTAAATTACTCGAGCGCGCTAATGTATTTGTAGAGTACGAGCCACAAACTCGAATAGAGGGCGAAATACAACAAATGAGTGAAAGCTTTGTTGTAACTGAGTTTCATAAAGTCGTTAATAAGCAATCGCTTGGCCGTACTAGCCAAGACGAGTTAACTATTTTTGATGGTGTAGGCTTTGCGAGCGAAGACTTTACAGCGCTTGTATTTATACGCGATCAACTTATTAAAAGCGGTGAATTTACATTGCTCGATTTAATTACACAGCAAGCCGATCCGCGCAACTTGTTTTCGGTACTTAATACAGAGCAAACATCAGCACAAGAGCACGTAGCATGAGCCACGTAAATCAAGCTCCGAGTGCGGTTGTTATGGTACGTCCGCATCACTTTACGTCTAACCCACAAACAATGCTCGACAATGCATTTCAAAGTGAATGCTTAGCACCAAATCAAAGTGAACAAGCATATAACGAAGTCACAAATGCAGTAAAATTATTAAAAAATGAAGGGGTAAAAGTTCACCTTTTTGAAGATGAGCAAACACAGACTCCCGACTCTGTGTTTCCAAATAACTGGTTTTCTACTCATCAAAGTGGGGAATTAATAATCTACCCAATGTTTGTAGAAAACAGAAGGTTAGAATATCGAAAAGATATTATTGATTTTTTAACGGATCACTATAAAGTGACGGTTGTGACTGATTATGCGCATTTAGCGAAAGAAGATTCATTCCTGGAAGGTACGGGCTCACTGGTTCTCGATCATCAATATAAACTGGCTTATGCAGCAAAATCTAAAAGAACAACTCAATCGGTTGTTAATACAGTTTGTAATTTGCTCGCATTAAAACCCGTTATATTTAATGCATATGATGAAAAAGGTACAGCGGTATATCACACTAATGTATTAATGTGCGTTGCAACTGAGTTTGTAATGGTTGGCTTAAACATGGTGCCAAGTGAGGAGCGTAAAGCGCTAGTTACTCATTTTTTACAAAGCCACCACGAAGTAATTGATTTATCACTCGATCAAATTAATCAATTTTGTGGTAACGCCATAGAGTTACAAGGTGACAATGGCCGTATTTTAGCGTTATCGCAAACAGCATTTAATGCGCTCACAACAGCACAAATAGCAGCCATACAAAAAACGGCTAAGCTTGTACCGTTACCGATTCCTACCATTGAGTCGGCTGGTGGATCAGTTAGATGCATGATTGCAGGAGTTCATTTGCAAAACAAATAATGTATAGTTTTAAGGCAGCAAAAAGTATGGCTGCCTTATTAGTACAAAATTTAAGTCGATGTCGTAAGCAAAAGGCGTTATATCCGCAACAGGATACTAATATAAAAATATAAGAAGGAATTAGCAATGTTCGATACCGTCGTCAAAAGCGTAAACAACCTTTTGTGGGGAGAAGGTCAGGTACTTATTTATATACTCTTGTTTACAGGGATATGGTTTTCAGTACGACTAAAAGCAATTCAAATACTTAAATTTAAACATATGTTTAGCCTTTTAAAAGGCAGTAGCAAATGTAAAAAAGACGACATTTCATCATTCCAAGCATTGTGTACAGGGCTTTGCGCACGAGTAGGCACTGGTAATTTAGCCGGTGTGGCTGTGGCAATTTCACTTGGCGGCAGCGGTGCAATATTTTGGATGTGGGTAATAGCCATACTGGGTATGGCTACAGGCTTTGCTGAAAGCGTACTTGGGCAAGTATATAAAGTGCGAGATAGTGGCGGCGAGTTTAGAGGCGGCCCTGCGTATTATATTCAACAAGGTTTGGGTAGTCGAGCATTCGCAATTGTGTTTGCCGCGTGTTTGTTTTTAGGTTACGGCTTTACGTTTAGCGCAATGCAAACTAACACAATTACCGACGCACTTAATTACGCGTTTGAAGTTCCTACATTTTATTCAGGCCTGGTTATTACCGTACTAGCCGGCTCAATTATACTCGGTGGCTTTAAAGCAATTGCCCGATTTGCAGAGCGTGTTGTGCCAATAATGGGCATTGTGTTTGTACTTGCAGCCCTAATTATTACTATTATAAATTTCACGCAAGTACCTGCCATGCTTAAAGATATATTTTTATCGGCGTTTGGTTTACAAGAAGCTGGGGCTGGTGCAATGGGCGCAGCCATTAAAAACGGTATACAACGTGGTTTATATTCTAATGAGGCCGGTGCAGGTAGTGTGCCGCATGCTTCAGCAAGTGCCAGCCCAATTCCTAATCACCCTGTAACGCAAGGTTACATACAAATGCTAGGCGTATTTTTCGATACAATAGTACTGTGTAGCTGTACCGCGGTGATCATTTTATTAGCCGATATAGACATAAGCGGCGAAATGGAAGGCATTCGTTTAACACAAAGCGCCATGACTGCTCACTTAGCACAAGGTGGTGTTTACTTTGTAGCAGCCGCTATTACCTTATTTGCTTTTACATCGGTAGTGGCAAACTACGCCTATGCAGAGAGCAACTTGCACTTATTTAAACTCGACAACAAAGTAGGGCGCGGTATTTACACTTTGCTTTATTTATCAATGATGTTGTGGGGCGCGTCGGCCACTTTAAAAGAAGTCTGGGATTTAGCCGATATTGCCTTAGGGTTAATGACAGTGGTTAACGTTATCGCTATTATACTGTTAACGCCGACTATTTTGTCTGTTACGAGCGATTACCACGCACAAAGAGACAAAGGTTTAGAGCCCGAATTTAAAGTAAAAGATGTAAAGGTACAGGGCAAATGCGAAGGCGGCATTTGGGACTAACTCAAGCACACTTAACTATAAAAAGCGGTTTTATGGCAACATAAAACCGCTTTTTATTTTGCATAAGTATTCACTTTCAGTGTTGTAAAAATAACTGAAAAAACCAAAATTAAAGGCATAATTTTTTAAATGATCGAGATTCACGCAGGGAAAACAGCGGCTAAAATTATTAACGAACAGGGCTTTAAACCTGAACTTTTCACCTCTTTTTTAGGTGCAAGTGGCGGTCCTAAATGGTTTACATTATTTGGCTTAGATAAATATATTTTTGGTGAATTTTTTAAAAACCGTACCCAACCACTTAATTTAATTGGCTCATCTGCCGGCGCTTTTCGCTCTGCGTGTTTTGCACAAAACGATCCCGTTGCTGCCATTGAGCGATTAGCAAAATCGTATTCGCAAACTAGGTACTCAAGTAATAAACCAACACCAAGTGAAATCACAATAAAAGCGCGCGCATTACTTGAAGATGTTTTTGGCGATAACGGCGTAACCGAAATTATAAATAACCCAATATTTAAAGCGCACTTTATAGTGGCAAAATCGAATGGCTTTATTGCTAGCGAAAATAAATTAATACAGTTAATGGGTTTATCAAAAAGTTATATGTTAAACCGCGTTAACCGAAAATTATTAGGCTCGCAATATGAGCGTTTTATATTTGGCCCAGCAACAAGTGACTTATCAATTACCGACAGCTACAATTTTAAAACGCAAAACATAGCGCTTACTCAAAATAATTTAAAAGATGCATTACTTGCATCGGGTTCAATACCGCTTGTTATGCAAGGTATAAAAAATATTGCAGGCTCGCCGCAAGGAATATATCGCGACGGCGGAATTATCGATTACCACTTTGATTTAAAAATTAATAACCCAGGCTTAATTTTATATCCGCATTTTAATAGCGAGCCAAAAGCAGGGTGGTTCGATAAAAATTTAAAACGCAAAGTATCACCTCTTAATTACGATAACGTGGTTATGATTACTCCATCAAAAGAATTTGTAACAAGTTTACCGTACGGAAAAATCCCAGACAGAAACGACTTTACCGATCTTGATGCAGACACGCGTATTAAATATTGGAATATAGTTTTTAGTGAAACAGAAAGGCTAGCTGAAGCGTTTGATAAAAAGTTAAAAAATGTTATTAATTTTTAAAAATAAAATATAGTTTTATTAGTTGCTATAAGAAGTCAGTTAACATAATTAATGAGGGCGTTCAGAATTCTGTGTCAGCCTAAGTTGCTAAATATCTAGCACACCATCTAACCTACCTTCGAAGTGGATGGCCAATTGCGACAATGTCAGATTCCAATTATGGATTGGCATTGTCCATT
>NZ_JACGWD010000202.1:0-262 GCF_014077565.1 Pseudoalteromonas sp. 5Ae-yellow | reverse complement strand
AATTAGGGAAAAAGCCGCCATTTAAGTTCATCAAAATGAACTCATGGCGAAACTCTCTAAGTCCATTATCGAATGTAGCGATGCCAAACCAATGGTTTGAGGAGCAAGGTTTATATTCAATGGAAAAAGTAAGTACAGGATGGCTTGCTCAATCGGCGTTTAGAAAATAAGCCGAAGGGATAGAAGAATACAGGAGCCGTATACGAGGCCCGTACGTACGGTTCTGTGAGAGGGATGAGGCAAAAGCCTCACCCTACTCGAT
>NZ_JACGWD010000095.1:0-13976 GCF_014077565.1 Pseudoalteromonas sp. 5Ae-yellow | reverse complement strand
GATACCAAGCGCACAGGGCGTGCATCTGTGAAAGTGTTATGGCAAGGATGGCTTAAGTTACAAGCCATTCTGGAAGGCTACGATTTAGCAAAATCTCTTGAGTCAGACTTGTGATCAAGAGACAGCTAAATAAGCGGCTTTGTTGTTTAAAGTAATCTTAAATTAACGAATACATTGTGGTCTTGGCTCGAACTCACTCGCTCTAAGCGGTAGCTGAATCACCTTGCCACATCCTGGTGGTGCCTGCTTACCCGTTTGCTCATTTACAAATGCCCAGCGTATTGATGGTGGACGCGTATCAGCTATTGCTTGTGGGTTAAGTGGCTTTAAGTAACGAATATACGCTTCTAATGCGCCTACGCTGCCTGTTAACCCCGTGCTTTTGTTGTCGTCTCGACCAAGCCACGCAACAGTCACTGTATTTTGATCAAAGCCTGCAAACCAACTATCACGTAAATCGTTACTAGTGCCAGTTTTGCCTGCAAGTTGGATTGATGGGAAGTGTAAATTTAAGCGTTTAGCAGTGCCGTCTTTCGTTACGCGTTTCATCGCGTATTTAGTCATATACATTGCAGATTTATCAAAACGAGGCTCTGCATTTACTTTATGCTTATAAAGTACTTTACCAACCGAGTCAGTTAATGCCGAAATTGCAGTAAGCTTTTTATATTCGCCATCTGCAGCAATTGTCGTATAAAGCTGAGCAACTTCAAAACTCGACATTTCAACAGCCCCTAAAAGCAACGATGGGTATTCGTTTATCGCCCCTTTAGCGCCTAATCCTTTTAGTGTATTCGCGACTTTATCAACACCTACATCGAGGCCTAAATTAACCGCTGGAATATTAATACTGTTACTAAATGCTTTATAAAGAGGTATTGCACCACGGTATTGATGATCAAAATTTTCTGGTTGCCACACTTTTCCCTGCTCATTTGTAACCTGTACTGGCGAGTCATCAAGCAAAGTAGCTAAATTATAATGTGGCAATTGCAGTGCGGTTAAATACACGGCAGGTTTTACAAGCGAGCCTATATTACGTTTTGTGTCTAAAACACGGTTAAATCCTGAATATCGAACATCGCGACCAGCAATAAGTGCAGAAACACCGCCTTTTTCTACATTAACAGAGATCATGGCTGCTTCTAGTTTTTCAGTTCTAGGGCGATTTTCCAAGTACGGTAAACTCTTTTCAATCGACTCTTCCATTGCTGTTTGCTTTTGCAAGTCAAAATAAGTAAATACTCTTACGCCTGCATCAAGTGTTTGCTGATCAGGTAATAATTCATTTAGCTCTCTGTTTACTAGCTCTAAATAGCCTGGGTATGATTTTTGTAGACTGGCTTTCATTGGCGCAATATCAATTGGGCGATTAAGCGATGCACGGTACTCTTTTGTGCTAAGTAACTTATTTTCGACCATTAGACGCAGCACTAAGTCCCTGCGCTCCATTGTGCGCTCTTTATAACGACGTGGGTTGTAATAAGATGGGCCTTTAACCATTGCCACCAGCAGAGCAATTTGATCGTACTCAAGCTCGTCTACAGGCTTTGAAAAGTAAAAGTCAGAAGCAAGCCCCATACCATGGATACCTTGGTTGTATGACTGCCCTAGGTATACCTCATTTAAGTAAGCTTCTAATATCTGATCTTTTGAATAGCGATAATCTAAAATAAGGGCAATAAAGGCCTCATTTATTTTTCGTACTAAAGAACGCTCACGCGTGAGGTAAATATTTTTAGCTAATTGCTGAGTAAGCGTACTGCCACCTTGAACGGTGCGTCCCGCTTTAATATTTGAATAAAGCGCACGTAAAATAGAAAACACCGACACACCATGGTGATCATAAAAATCACGGTCTTCAACTACCAGTAGCGTATCTTTAAGCATGGCTGGGAACTTATCTAGCGGTACAAATTCTCTATCTTGTTTAGAGTCGTTGCCAATTCGCGCTATTTGCACAGGTTCTAGGCGAGCAGAGTTTAAACGCCTGCCGAACTTATCTTTAATAGTCGCAACTTTTTGCCCTGCAAAACGAAGTTCAATAATATGTGATTCTTCAAGGCCATCATAAAATTCAAAATCACGGCGATAAATCTTGATGCTATCTGCTGTTTTAACAAACTGCCCTGTTCTGCTTAATCTATTAACAGATGAATAATGTAGACGCTCTAACTCAAACACAACTTCTTGGCTTGATAAAAATTGCCCCGGATAGAACTCCATAGAACGAGCATACACTTGCGCTGGAAGTTGCCATTTATTACCTTCAAATATACGTGTAGTTTTTGAATCTAAATAAATGAAATACATTGCCATTGCAATAAAAACAGCCAAGCTTAGTTTCCAAAACACTGACCATGTTTTTCTCATAAAAGAGCGTTTAACAGTGGGATTCACTGTTTTTTTACTGCCCTTTGATGTGCTTTTTTTTGTCGTGCTTGACGATTTACTAGCACGTTTAGCTGCAGGTTTGCTGGTAGGTGTTTTTTTATTGTCGGCCATTTAAGTGTAATTTATTCCAAGGGTTATTCACGAGTGTGAGCTTAGCATATTGGGCATATCCTAACATCCGAAAAGTTAACCCCCCCTGAAACAAAAAAAGCCCTACCGAAGTAGGGCTTTGTGTAAACACACTATTATTTAAATAAACTATTAGCTATTTCGAACAGAAACAAACTCTGGGTAGGCTTCAATACCACAATCGTGTTGATCCATACCGTTTAGTTCTTCCTCTTCAGTTACTCGTATACCCATTGTTTTATTAAGCACAGTCCAAACAATAAATGATGCTACAAATACAAAGGCAAGAATACACACTAAACCAATTAACTGATTAACAAAGCTTGCATCACCATTGGTTAGCGGTACTAACATAATACCTAATGCGCCACACGTACCATGAACAGAGATAGCACCCACTGGATCGTCAATCTTAACTTTATCAAGTGCTATGATACTAAATATAACAAGTGCACCACCAAGTAGACCAAGTAGACATGCCATTAATGGTGATGGTGATAAAGGGTCTGCTGTAATAACAACTAAGCCAGCTAACGCACCATTTAATACCATTGTTAAATCTGATTTACCCCAAAGTACTTTACATACAAATAGTGCTGCAATAGCACCCATTGCAGCTGCTGCATTGGTGTTAAGTAATATTTGGCCTACTGCAGTTGCGTTTTCTTTATCCGAAAGTAGTAATTGAGAACCACCGTTAAAGCCAAACCAACCCATCCACAAAATAAATGTACCTAGTGTAGCAAGTGGTAAGTTTGAACCTGGAATTGGGTATATTTCACCGTTCTTACCATATTTACCTTTACGAGCACCTAAGATTAATACACCAGCTAGTGCAGCGGCTGCACCTGCGCCATGCACAATTGCAGAACCTGCAAAATCAACAAAGCCCATTTCAGATAAGAAACCACCACCCCATGTCCAGTAACCTTCAATAGGGTAAATAAAACCAGTTAGTACTACAGCAAAACCTAGGAAAGCCCACAGTTTCATACGCTCAGCAACAGCACCCGATACAATTGACATAGCGGTTGCAACAAATACTACTTGGAAGAAAAAGTCAGATTCTAAAGAATGGTCAGCATCGGCAGCTTGTGTACCAATTAAAGCGCCTATTGAAGGAATAAAACCACCTTCGGCGTTGTCTACATACATAATGTTGTAGCCAACTAATAAAAACATCGTACATGCAATTGAATATAGCGCGACATTTTTAGTTAAAATTTCAGCTGTGTTTTTAGAGCGAACTAAGCCCGCCTCTAGCATGGCAAAACCTGCTGCCATCCACATTACTAATATACCTGATATTAAAAAATAGAAGGTATCGAGTGAAAACTTTAGTTCTATTATTGTATTTTCCATGAGACCCCCTTAAATTGCTTCTTCGTCAAGTTCGCCAGTACGGATACGAACAATTTGATCCAAGTCGTACACGAAAATTTTACCGTCACCAATTTTACCTGTTGATGCAATTTTAGTGATTGCTTCAACAACGCGTTGACAATTTTCAGTACGAGTTGCAATTTCAAGTTTGATCTTAGGAATAAAATCTACTTGGTATTCTGCACCACGATATAACTCAGTATGACCTCGTTGACGTCCAAAACCTTTAACATCAACTACTGTCATCCCCTCAATTCCTAAATCAGCGAGTGCTTCACGCACGTCGTCTAATTTAAATGGTTTTATGATTGCACTAATCATTTTCATAGCGGCCCCCTCGGACTCTTTATTGTTATCCTATTGGGTTAAACAATCCAACCTTTGTGCCACTATTTTATATCAATTAAAAACAGCCACTTAGTAAAAAAAACAAACTCAAGATCAAAAAAAACGCACCAATTAGGTGCGTTAATTTAACAAGTCAGCTACATTGGTGCGTGCTATATCTCTATATATTTATCACGTACCTAGCTTTGTTTAAGAAGGGTTATACCACGCAGTTTCTGCCTTGGTTTTTAGCTTCGTATAATGCTTTGTCAGCAACACGCATTGCCTGCGTTAAGCTAGTGTCTTGAAAGTCAGCCAAGCCTATACTCGTGGTAATTTTAATTGATTTATCGCTAATAGAAAAATCGTAACTAGCCATCTTTTTCCTAAACGCTTCAAAGTATTCACGACCGCGTTCTAGCTCTATTTCAGGTAATATTATGGCAAACTCTTCTCCGCCAACCCGTGCAACCGTAAACTTTGAAAACGTAGTACGGATTAATGAACCAACCTGCTTTAAAGCCTGATCGCCGCCTTCATGGCCTAATGTATCGTTAATGTTTTTGAAAAAATCGATATCAAGCAATGCCAAAGTATTTTTCTGGTTTTTACTTTTAAGGAGCTTTTCTGCATATTGATAAAAGTAACGTCGGTTATGAAGCCCTGTTAAATGATCCCTATGTGCGCTTTCTTTAATATCTGAAATTAACGACAGTTGCTCCATTGTTTGAAGTACTCGACAATGAAACTCTTCATTCATAAATGGCTTTGTTAAAAAGTCATTGGCACCGTATTTAATAAACCGTGCTGATAGGCCATGCTTTCCCGCGCCCGACAAGCCAATAATTGCTAAGTCGTCTCGGCCTCTAAAATTACGTACCGCTTTGACTAGTTCAAAGCCATCCATAGAGGGCATAGCGTAGTCGGTCATAAGTAGCTTTATATCAGGATTAGCTTTTAATATTTCGAGTGCTTGTTGTCCATCGTGGGCATCTGTTACATCAAACAATTGCTTTTCTAGCATTTGCTTCATTAACGAGCGACTTAGTAATGAGTCATCTGCTATTAGTGCTTTACAGCCTTGATTTCTGAGTAATTGCGCAACGAGCTTAACGGCATAATGGTAAGAATCGCGATTATCTTTAATAACATAATCAACTACGCCCAATTCAAGCATTTGTTGGCGCTTGTACTCATCTATTTTTGAGGTTAAAACAACCGTAGGAATCTTTTTAGATAAAGTATATTTTGCGACTTCACCGTGAGGAGCATCTGGCAAAGTTAAATCAACTAACGCAAGCGTGTAGTCGTATTTTTCTACGTAAGTGGCACATTCAGCTAAAGACCAAGCAAAATCAATTGCTACATCAAGGTATTGTGCAGTTAAGTGGCGAAGTACCTGCTGCACTACTTTACTGTCTTCAACCACTAGTACTCTTTGCATAAAGCTTCTCTTTACCTTTAATTAGTTTTACCACAAAACGACAAATACCACGCAATTACTGCAATAGTATTAGTCATAAACATCCGGTGTAGAGTGCACTTATGTGCTTGAAAGCGTAATCCGTTAGATTTTTTGGTGATAGCCTGTATAAAAAATCAATACAAGTAGGCCGCAATATACCTGAATTTTGCAATTAACTAAATAAAGAAAGTAAATCCAAAATAACTATAAAAGCGATTAATACGCGCCTTTCAATGTATTAATACCTTACTTAACCAGTATTATCGGCCACTAGTCTCAATACTTTTGTTATTTAACTCATTTTTATCTTTAATGATGTATCAACAATAATAAGGGCACCTAATGAAGCTTAGTCGTATTATCAGTTTACCGATAACCGTTATTGCATTAATAATTAGTACAAGCACGCTTGCCGATAACCAACGTCGTATTGATGTAGACAGCAAAGTGGTTACCCAACATAAGGCTAAAATTAATGGCCAGCGTTTTAGTTATACCGTAGCTACAGGCACACAACCTGTATGGGATGATAAAGGCGACGCGGTTGCTACACTACAATACACCTACTACACACGTGACAAAGTTGACGACAGGACAGCTCGCCCATTACTTATTTCATTTAATGGCGGGCCGGGTTCGGCTTCTGTATGGATGCATCTTGCTTATACTGGCCCTCGCGTATTAAAAATTGATGACGAAGGCTATCCAATTCAACCTTATGGCGTAAAAGACAACCCATATTCTGTACTTGATATTGCCGATATTGTTTACGTAAACCCGGTAAATACTGGCTATTCTCGCGTACTTGAAAACGAAAAAGGCGAACTGCCTTCCAAAGCAAAACAAAAAGAGTTATTTTTTGGTGTTAATGCCGATATTAAATACCTTGCTGAGTGGTTAAATACTTTTGTAAATAGAGCCCAGCGCTGGCGCTCGCCTAAATTTTTAATTGGTGAAAGCTACGGTACAACACGTGTATCGGGCCTTGCTCATGAGCTTCAAAATAGTCAATGGATGTACATAAACGGTGTTGTTCTCGTATCACCCACTGATATTGGTATTAAGCGCGACGGCCCGATTAAAGCCGCTAACCGCCTACCTTACTTTGCAGCGACTGCTTGGTATCACAAAGCACTTAAAGCCGATTTACAAGCTAAAGATCTAGATGAGTTATTACCTGAAGTTGAAGAATTTACTGTAAACGAGTTAATCCCTGCGCTTGCTAAGGGTGGCTTTATTAATGCTGAAGAAAAACGTCGAATAATTACAAAAATGGCACACTACGCTGGCTTATCAGAAAAGTTTGTTGAACAAAATAACTTAGATATTCCAACTCAATTTTTCTGGAAAGAGCTACTACGTGAACGTGGTCAAACTGTGGGTCGCTTAGATTCTCGTTATTTAGGAATAGATAAACGAGGCGCGGGTGAATCCCCAGACTACTGGGCTGAACTTACCTCTTGGTTACACTCTTTCACTCCTGCAATTAATCACTACTTACGTGAAGAGCTAAATTATAAAACAGATGTAAAATATAATTTATTTGGTAATGTTCACCCATGGGATAGAACCGGTAATAATACGGGCGAAAATCTACGTTTGGCAATGGCGCAAAACCCTTACTTAAACGTGATGATTCAATCAGGATACTTTGATGGTGCAACCAATTACTTTGACGCTAAATATACGTTATGGCAATTAGACCCAAGCGGTAAAATGAAAGACCGTTTGAGCTTTAAAGGCTACAGAAGTGGGCATATGATGTACCTTCGCCACGCTGACTTAGAAAGCTCTAATAACGATTTACGTGACTTTATACAGGACGCTTTACCTAAGAAAGGGGAAGCGGCTAAATACTAAAATATTTTAAACATAAAATGGCTCTTTATGAGCCATTTTTTATATGCGTTTTTCATATCGTAAACAATAGCTTTTAAGTTGCGTTACTACATCGTTAAAGCAGGTCTCGAGACTTTGCATTTCATTGTTATCAATAGATTCATTTTCTGCATACGTTTCGATCTGCTGGCATATATCAGCCAGTTTAATAGCCCCTACCGATTTTGACGACGACTTTAAGGCATGGGCCTGAAAAGCCAAATCAACATAATTTTTACTCTTAGCATACGCATTAGCTAATTTAATTTGCTCCCCTGCCGTTTGTAAAAACGCATTAAACACCATGCAGTGCACAGTAGGATCATCACCAAGCATTGCTTTTAATAACGTGATATCTAGTTGATCAAAACTATCTGAAGCTATATTTTCACTATCAGATTTATCTGAACATGTACTAACCATTGTTTGAGAGTGCTCCATCAATAACGACTTTAATTTAACAAGCTCAATGGGCTTGGTTAAAAAGCCGTTCATTCCACAATCATAACAATTATCTATATTGTTTTTGGTAATGTTGGCCGTAATTGCAATTATAATAAGTTTATCAAAATGAGTGTTTTCGCGTATTTTTTTGGCTAACCCTAACCCATCGAGTAAAGGCATTTGAATGTCGGTTAACAAAATATAAAAGTGCTTATTTTGCAGAGTTTCCCAGGCTTGTTCCCCATTACTTACAAAAGTAGAACACACTCCAAGCATGGTTAATTGCTGTTTTAATACTTGCTGATTTGTAACCTGATCTTCTGCCACTAAAACCTCAAGCGTAGGAAGAGTTACTGTATCTAAGCTTTGCAGTATCATTTGAGGTACTTGCACTTGTGCTGGCAAGTCAGTTTGCTCAAAGCTGTTAAAGTTTAGTGTAAAACAAGAACCTTTGTGCTGCTCACTTTGCGCGCTTAAAGAACCCTGCATACGCTCTACCAGCTGCTTAGTTATCACTAAACCAATACCCGTACCGTTCACTTTACTTGTTTCAGCTCCTAAACTGTCAAAAGGTTTAAATAAGCGAGAAATGTCATCTGGAGCAAATCCACATCCGGTGTCTGTTACATCTATTTCGCATTGTTTATTACTTAACACCCGGCAATTTATATTAATGCTGCCATTTGGTTTGTTGTATTTAATCGCATTTGAAAGCAAGTTAAGCATCACTTGTTTAAAGCGGCGCTGATCAATGTAAATACTCAACCCTTCTAAGGACTCGAAACCTTGGGTATGCAGTGTTATTGATTGCCCTTTAACAAGCTCAGTGACGAGCTCTACTGACTCCTCTAATATGCTTTTAATAGGCACATAAGAAAAACTAAACTGCATATTACCCGACTCAATAGCCGTTAAATCAAGTACATCGTCTATAAGTAATAGTAAATGTTCTCCAGCTTGATAAATACTTTTCGCGTTTTCTTTTTGTACTTTATTAGCACTCTCATCATATCCATACAGCTGGGCTAAGCCTAAAATTGCATTTAATGGGGTTCTTAATTCGTGGCTCATACTGGCCATAAAATCTGACTTTGCTTTACTTGCTGACTCAGCTTGAATTCGTAATACATTTAATTTTTGATGGTTATTAGCAACCTCATCAACCATGTTATTAAATGCACTTATTACACTGCCCACTTCGTTTTGTTGTTGTTTATCTATGTGGCAGTCAAAGTCACCTTTGGCTAAACGTGAAAACCCCCCTTTTAACGTCCTCAAAGGCGATGTAACCCTGTAATCCACCAGCCAAGCTAAACCTATAAAAACGATAACTAAAATAATAAATTGTATATATATTAAGGTGTAATGAAGTTTTGAAGATTCGTTTATTTCATTTGTAAAATTAACAACCAAGCTAATATTAGCCAGCGGTTTATCTAAAAACACCACCTGCTGAGATAACAACATGTCGCCGTTTCCATTTGCTCCAACCCAATTTTCAAGCGGGTATAATTGGTTTTTTGAATCAACATCAACAATTTTAATACTTTTCCAGTTAGGGCGAGTTTGGAGTTGGCTGTCTATTTCTTCATATAGCTCTGCATACTGCCTAGTTAACAACGGAGTCGTTATAGAAGTCGATAGCTGCGCTAAAGAACGCTGAGCAGCCTTTGAAAGCCCATCGTTTACCCAACGCGCTTGTTCAGGTAATGCGTAAAACATAAAAAGACAGGCCATAAGCAAGCCACAAAGCAATACAACAATAAAGCTTTGCGCCCTTAAACTACGAAACCCTCTAATTTTCAACATAAAATGAGCGCAAGCCCCACTGAGTTAACTGCTGATACTCTGCTAAAGTTGCAATACTAGGTTTAATAATTGGGATACCTGCAAGCAAATGTTTATGCTCTGCGCTTTGCCCAATATCTAAAATAGCTTGTTGCACTTTTAACTGTATTGTAGGGTCAACCCTTGGGTGGGCTACAATTGGATGGCGACTAATTTCACGCGTTTTATAAAGAATTTTAAGCTTATTTTGCAAGCTTTCTGGTTGTTGTTTAAAGGTGCCCATTACACCACCGCCCGCCATTGTTGAATGCAGTGCTACATTTAAATATACCGAAGGGTGGGTTTGAACATATACAGGCTTTATTGTTAGCCCATACAACAACGCTAAGTCGGCTCTCATTAATAATGACGCACCTAATGCATTAGGTGCAGGGAATGCTATTTCGGCGCCCTCTAGTTGGCTTAAATTATCAATACCACTATTTTTATTTACAAGCAAAATACCTTGCAGCTTTCGCCCTGCATCTTTTATTAGTGGCAAATACCCCTATTTTTCATATGCTACAACACTGTGCCATGGGTTCATGTATGCAAAGTCGTACTCGCCATTAGCAAAGGCTTTTTCAAATACAGGAATAGACTCAACTGTAATTAGCTTTATTGTTACTCCTGTTTGCTTACTTACTTGCTTTAACAAAGGTTGCCAAATAGCATTTAGCTTTTGCGGCTCATATTGCGGCACTACACCAAAGGTATATTCTTGAGCAAATAAGAGTGAACTGTGCATAAAACATAATATAGCCACTAAATACTTCATCAATTCTCCAAATAATAGCGTGTCATTATTGTTTAAGCGTAGTTAAAGACTACTCAACACACCATAAAATTATTATATATTCGATATTTAGCACTGACCGGCTTTGATTACAGGTAGTTTTGGTGTGTATTTTTTATGTGTGAGCATTTGGTGCAAATTCATAAATGTGTTGTAAGTACTTTTCAATCCGACCTTATTGCTTAGCCAAGTAGGTATTGACCCATCTGGCAAAGCATATACTTGGTATTCAATATCAAGGCGGCCTTTGTCCTCACTAAGTAGCCAGCGAGCATTTAAAGTAGTAATTCTTATAACACCATCATTTTGGGGCAGCTCATTAGGGCGCGCATTAATAAGCAATTGGCTTTTATTTGCAGTTAACTGTGAATAACAAGAATGAGTAATGCTATCCCTATCTCTAACAGGCCAAGGAGAATTAAAATAACTGTACACTAAATTTTCTGATGGGCTTATGTGCTGAATAACCTCTACCTGAGATACATTTTCGAGCCATTGGGGTGCGGCATCGGTATCGCTAAGTAACTCTAAAAACTCATTGGTGGATACACCTTTCACGCTCATCTGCGCTTTCACTTCAAAGGTATTATCACTGTGGCTTTGATAATACACACTTACGCCATTTTTTTTTATACAAATGCCATGTTGGCTCAGCGTAAGTGTTAAAACTAACTAATAAAAGAATAACGAATAAGCACTTTTGCAACTGAATTTTATTACAAAAGTGCATCATTTATTTTTGCCAGTAAGGTTCTATATCAAATGAAGCAAGGCGACTTTGCTCCATGGCACTCACCAAATATTCAGACTTTTGCTCAAGCCATGATTGGATTTTAGCAAGCTGTTCGTCTTCTTGCCCTGCACATAGCTGCTTTAAATATTCAAGCGTACTTAACTCATAAATACCATGAGAAATATCAAGCCAAGGCAACCTAAACTCTAGGCGTTCTTCTTTATCAAATAACGATCCTAAGCAGTTACCGCTCAGTAAACTATTTTCAAGTTGAGTGCGCAGGTTTAAATACGAAGCGACATCGAGTGTTTGTTCTTTAGGGAGTAATTCGTGCAGGTTTTTCCAGTCTTTATTAAAAAGCCTACTCGCAATCGACGACACGTTTTGCTCAGCCGCTTGAAGCTCTATTTGCCCCCAATCTTTACGCCACTGTTTATCAATTAACCACGTAGTTAACGACAGTAACAAACGATTATAACGCGCACTATGAAACAGTGCATTTATATCGTCAATGCTTGGCTGTAACTCTTTTAAATCACCAATGACTTGAGTAAGTGCTGGAGCTGCATTAATTTTTTTATAAAAAGCATGGCGTTTAGACGTGTACGTTTTTAATTGAATCGCGTTTTCTACCCACGCTAATTCACTTAATAACCATTTAAGCTCTGTACGTAAATGCTCTGTACTTTCTTTGGATACTATATCGTCATACAACCAAAAAGTATGGCGTATTAGGCTAATGCCGTCAGTTACGCGTTTAAGCGTTTTTAAACTTGGCTTATCGAAATAGCATTGCTCGTGCTTTTGCACAAAGCGAATGCCAAAATTCATGGCTTCAACTAAAGCACGTTCTTGGGTAGTCGACTTTGGTAATTGAACAAAACCAATAGATTTGCTTGGTCTTAAAGGTTTTTCATCAGCAAGGCGATAACCACGCGCAGCCTTAGAGTATAATCCTAAACGAATACAGTTTTGGCTAACCAGTACATCTGCAAACGCAAACAACTCATTACGACTGCCCTCAACAAGCTCAATTTCAAGCTCGCTAATAATTTCAATTTTACCCGAAGCCGCAATTTCACCTTTATCGAGTACGACTTCAATTTTAGCGCCACTTTCGGTTTCAATTAACCAAGTACGACGAATAAAGTTAGTACTGAAAATTGGATACAAGTTTTTTGAGATTGCGCTTATTTGCATACCATGAGGCCAAATGTCAGCATTAAACGCCATTAAATTAGGGCGACTTGATTCAATTGGTAAATTGTACTCAGGGCGTTGGTGTAGGCCACCTACAACTTCACCGGCAAGCTTTATAGTTTGCTCACATTCGCTGTCAGAACAACGCGTTCTAAACCCTATATCAAGCGCTCTAAGCTCTCGGCTTGGCGTGTCGTAGTATGCATTTTGTAAGCTGCGAGACGGTTTATTCTTCACCGTTTTTGCAAATTGAGTAATTAACGAGGGGATCAGTGGAATAACGGCATCTGATACCAAAAATTTCAGTTCTATCTCAGTATCCATTCGGTTTGCGGATTACCTTTAAAATAAATAAGTGCTCAAAATAAACAAAGCGCCTTAACAATGCAAATTTTTTAACCTTATTTTAGGGCTTGATGACCTTTGCGGATTAAAATTCGTTCTATCTAGGAGCAATTTAATCACAGCGTGAGGCTTGTAACCTAGTGGACTCGATAACTACTCCTGCGTTACCGTACTGGGTTACAATATCAGTCTTGCTATTGATCTATTTAATCCATACTATCTAACTACTTATGTGAAATAAAAATCACGTTCATAACGGACGCAGTTAGATCAACAAGGTAGATAAATGCTAAAACATTGTTTATTAGGGCTACTTTTAACAGCCACCACTTTCATGAGTTATGCACAAGAAGCACAACCTGCAAATTCAACGAATGCAAACACCGCTTATATTATCGATAATCTATACACTTTTATGCGCTCTGGGGCGAGTAAAAATTATCGACTACTCGGCTCTGTAGATGCTGGAACAAAGTTAACCTTGTTATCAAATGAAGAAAACGGCTTTATAAAAATTAAAGATGATAAAGACCGCGAAGGCTGGATAGAAACTAAGTTTATTACTAAAACAGCGGGCTTACACCAACAGTACAAAACACTAAGTAGCGAAATGAGCACTATGCAAGAAAAGCTACGCCAAGCTCAAATAGAACTTCCACAGCTACAAGAACAAAACCAAACTTTAACAGATCAAAATCTGCAGTTATCTGCTCAAATTACTAAGCTTAAAACAACGCTAGAGCAAGAGCGCACTCAAAAAGAAGCTGCTAGCTCAAAAGAGAAACGCCAGCTACTTACTTACGGTGGTGCTATTGCGTTTTTAGGCCTGTTTTTAGGTATTATATTAACGATAGTGCTGTCACGTCGTAAGCGCTACGAAGGTTGGGCGTAAAGCTCCATCCAACTAAATACAAAAAAGCCGCTTTACAGCTAACACCATTCAGTTAAGCATGCTTTGACTTAATGGTGTACCGAGTTTTTGAAATTCGAACGGTCCTACTTTTGGGCCGTTTTCTTTTTTCTGGAAGAATATAACGTTTCACTCGTTCTCGCAT
>NZ_JACGWD010000076.1:0-20499 GCF_014077565.1 Pseudoalteromonas sp. 5Ae-yellow | reverse complement strand
TTAATCATAATGTGCCCTCAAACAAGATTTGAAGATCTGATCATGACATTGAGATTTAGTTCAAAAAAATCCCCGCTAATTTCTTAGCAGGGATTTGTGTATAAGAGACAGCTAATCAGCGCCTTTTCTATTATTAAAATTTACTTATAATTTTCATAAATTTTATCAAGCGGCTCCGATAAACCACTTTCTTGCACTATACGTACGTGCTCACGCCTTAATTCGCGTGCACTAGTCACACCACAAGAATGAGCTATAAGCCCCGCTCCATAATGAATGTATTTATTATAGTTAGCTACTCGCTGCGCTTTATCAGCTACATTTAAACCGCGTTGCAAACGCTCGTTATGCGTAGTGATCCCGGTCGGACAGGTATCTTTATTACATTGCATTGCCTGAATACAGCCCAGTGCAAACATATGCCCTCGAGCCGATACAACAAAATCAGCACCGAGCGCTAACGCCCAAGCAACCTTTGAAGGAACAATTAATTTACCAGACGCGATTATTTTAATACGATCTCGCAGTCCATGTTTTTCAAGCATATTAACTACAAGCGGTAAACTTTCACGAAGTGGTAAACCCACTGAATCCATAAGCGGTTGTGGTGCTGCGCCCGTACCACCATCAGCACTATCTATGGTAATAAAGTCAGGTGCAGACTCTATACCACGATGGTTTATTTCAGCGAACAACGTTTCTAACCATCCGTAAGCACCAATTACCGCTTTAAAGCCTGTAGGTTTACCTGTCGCGTTACGCACAGTGGCAATCATATCTAGAATATCGGCTGGGTTTTTAATTTCAGGATGACCATTGGGGCTAATAGAATCTTGCCCTTCTGGTATGCCCCTAATTTTAGCTATTTCGGCGTTAACTTTGCGCCCTGGTAACATACCGCCTTTACCTGGTTTTGCACCTTGGCTCATTTTAAGTTCAAACATTTTTACTTGTTCGTGAGCCGCTATTTCTTTTAGTTTTTCGGTACTTAAATTTCCATGCTCATCTCGTGCACCATATTTAGCTGTACCAATCTGAAACACTAAATCGGCACCACCTTCTAAGTGATAAGGACTTAATCCCCCTTCACCGGTGTTCATCCAACAACCCGCTAGTTTTGCCCCTTTTGATAAGGCTCGTACAGCTGGCTTTGAAAGCGCACCAAAACTCATACCAGATACATTGAATAACGAGTTGGTTGTGTAAGGTGTTTTACAGTATGGACCCAAAGTAACATTACTCGGGTCGAGCGCTTCTTCGTCTAAAGTAGGAAATGCACAGTTCATAAACATAACCGTACCTGTTACTTCTAAGCTTTGCGTGGAGCCAAATGCAGCCGTACGGTCAACATCTTTTGCTGCACGATAAACCCAACTACGCTCAGCGCGGTTAAATGGCATTTCTTCTCTATCTTGAGCAAAAAAGTACTGTCTAAAAAACTCACCTTGGCGTTCAAAAAAATATCGAAAGCGACCAATAACAGGGTAATTACGTCTAATAGCATGCTTGGTTTGTGTTACATCTCGAATATAAAAAACGACAACGATTAAAACCAACAACCCTAAAACAACAATAAACATACTTGCAAATACATCAATACTAAACATTATAAAATTACTCACCCAAGGCCCCTTGATGACTGTTTTTAAAATAAAAAAGTGCTATACCACCAAAATGACATAACACTTTTATTTGTTCAAGGCTTTAACTGCCTTATATCTAATTCTGTTGTTTAGCTAACTCTGCTTTTATATATAAACGCACTTGTGTTTCAAGTACCGATAAAGGCACTGAACCATGGCGTAATATTTGATGATGAAATTCACGAATATCAAAGCTTTTTCCTAGCGCTTGCTCTGCTTCAATGCGTAAACGCTTAATAGTAAGCTCACCTATTTTGTACGAAAGCGCCTGTGCAGGCCATGTTATATAACGATCGGTTTCTGTTTTAACGTTATGCAACGAAAGCGCTGTATTTTCGCTCATAAAGTTCATGGCACGCTCTCTGCTCCAGCCATACATATGCATACCTGTATCAACAACTAAACGCGCTGCTCGCCACATTTCATACGTTAAACGACCAAAACGGCTATATGGGTCTTGATAAAAGCCTGCCTCTAAACCTAAATACTCAGAGTAAAGCCCCCAACCTTCGCCAAATGCCGAGAGGTAAGCATCACGGCGATAGCTCGGCAGATTTTCAAGCTCTGCATTAAGTGATATCTGTAAATGATGACCTGGCACGGCTTCGTGCAGCGTTAATGCTTCTAAAACATACAAAGGGCGCTTATCTAAAGCGTAAGTATTTACCCAATAATACCCTGCTTCATCATCTCGATTAGAGCCTGAATATCGACCGGTTGTGTATTTAGGTGCAATACTGGCCGGTACAGGTTCTACACCATAAGGTTTGCGCGGTAAGGTATGAAATAACTTAGGCAGTTGTGCATCCATTTTTTTGGCTATGTAAGATGCTTCTTTTAAAAGTTGCTCTGGTGTCGTGGCGTAAAATTGTGGATCAGTGCGTAAAAAGTGGATAAATTCGGCAAACGTGCCTTTAAAACCTACTTCTGCTATTACGTTTTCCATTTCACTACGAATTCGCTCAACTTCTTTTAAGCCAAGTTCGTGAATCTCTTTAGGTGTCATGTCGGTGGTGGTGTAGTACTTAGCTCTATTTTTATAAAACGCTTCGCCATTAGGTGTTTCTGATATGCCAATACTTGTACGTGCACCAGGTCGATACTGCTGCGTAAAAAACGCTAAATAATCTTTATAAGATTTTATAACCTCTTCTTTTATAATATTTTTAGCTTTTTGTTGTAGTGCTTTAAATTCACTTTCACTTAAACCAGCTGTGTTAGTTAAAAATGGTTTATAAAATTCAGACGTAGTTACATCGTCAACAATGTAAGCATTAATTGAATCTTCATAACCTTCTAATACAGCTCTAGGTTGAGTAAGCCCTGTCTCAAGCCCTTTTTTCATCCAATACATGTTTTGCTCAAAAAAGCGTGGAACTTGCGCCAATCGTGCAAGATACACTTGGTAATCTTCCGGGTTTTTATATTTAGAGCTATTTATTATGTACGACAAACCAGAATGAAACCCATATTCAGAGGTGAGCGGCATATAGTGCGCATTAAATACATATTCATCGACACTGTTTTGTACTTGAGCTCGAATAATATCGAAGTTAATTTGATTTTCATCGCTTAGCTTTTCAATATTAATAGTGTCTAATTCAGCAAGTAATCGCGTTTTATTTTTATATTCTTGCGCTAAAAATTCAGGGGATAAATTTGGTAATAAATAACCTTCAACACCACCTACACTATCGTAAGGGTTAATGCTTTCTCTATAATCAACAATACTTTGCGCTACTTTAGTAAATTGTTGATCTGAATTTTGCATGGTCATTTGGCATGCACTTAATGAGCACAAAACCGTGATACCAAATAAAGATTGGCGAAGTGGCTTAATTAAAAAATGATTCATTATAATGTAACTTGATAATGCAATAGATTTCATAAAACTATCGTAGGGTAAATAAATAGCAAGTAAATGAGACAAACTGACGCGCTAAAAACCTTACAAGCAGTAAGTGTAATTAAAGTACTACTTACGTTAACAGAACTAAAATCCAGTCTAATTGATGAGAAAAGCAGCGGTTGAGTCGTTAAAGTTAAATTTAAGTATCCTAACTCTCCTTTTTACTTTTAAATAGTTCGCATAACGATTACTGTAGTAAAAAATAATAAAAAGCTGGATGCATAACCGCCTCATGGAATGAGATATTTAAAATTTGCACTTATGCGTATTTAGTTGGTATTTAAAATGATGTTCCATGATTCCATGGCTATTGCTCAAGAAAAAATGACTAAAGTGTGTGTGTTTTTAGAGCGCTATGCACTTCCACCTACACCGCTCAATTATCACGTTATTTATATTTATACCAGCCAGGCTAATCTTAAGCTAAATAAAGTTTTAGACCGCGCTATTGCGGTTGAAGATAATATTGACAGTATTTTTATTGAACAGCTACATGCTGAGTTTTTAAATACGGGTCACACAGCGCAAGTCAGCATGATTCAAAACGTTGATGGTGTTATAAATTCACTTTCTCAAAATTCTCAAGCCACTGAAAAGCAAATAATTCGCTTTGCGGATCAAGTGAGCGAATGCCTACATTCGCTAGATGAGAACAACATAGAGCAAAGCCGTCAAGCGCTTGAAGTACTTCATAATCAAACCGCCGAATTACTAAACCAACATAAGCAATTTAAGCAAGAACTAAGTAAAGCCAAACAACTACACGAAAAAACACAAAAGCAGCTAACTCAACTTCGTAAACAACATATTATTGATAGCCAAACAGGGCTTTATAAGCGTCATTATTTAACGCAACAAACGCAAGTGTGGACTAATCAAAAAAAATCTATTTGCGCAATAGCGATTCAAATAGACAACCTTGATCACTTTACTAAAAATTATGGTGATATTATTGGTGAAGTCATTTTGAGTAAGGTAGCTAAGCAAGTGCAAAAGTATGTTTTTCAAAGTGGCTTACCTGGTCGCACAGCTAAAGATCAATTTACTGTTTTGCTCGCCGACATCGACCCAGATACGGCCAATGTTATTGCCGAGAAAGTACGAAATGGGGTCGAAAAGCTACGCTTTGTTAGTTCAAAAACAGGTATCAAGCTACCAAGTATTGGCTTATCACTAGGAATTGCTCAGCATCAACAAGAAGATGATTTTGATCAGTTAGCAAAAAAAGCATCTCATGCTGCTTTTAAAGCACGTTCATTAGGTCAAAGTAGTTACACTGCAGGGCAATAAATTACCTGATAAATCATATTCAAATTGCACCTACTATGTACAATAAAGTACACTAACCTCTATTGTCACGATAGAGATTAATCATGAACGAAACCGAACAAAAGACCACGCATTTTGGTTATAAAACAGTAGCCGAGAACGATAAAGCTTCTATGGTTGCTGATGTATTTCACTCAGTAGCTGCAAAATACGATGTAATGAATGATTTAATGTCTTTTGGTGTGCATCGTTTATGGAAACGTCAAACTATTGCAAGCTCAGGTGTTCGTAAAGGCCATCATGTACTCGATTTAGCCGGTGGCACTGGCGACTTAACGGCAAAGTTTAGCCAATTAGTGGGCGAAACGGGTCAAGTTATTTTGGGTGATATAAACTCATCTATGCTTAAAGTTGGTCGTGAAAAACTGCATAATCTTGGATTAGTGGGCAATATCGACTACGTACAAATGAATGCAGAAATGCTACCGTTCCCAGATAATAGCTTTGATGTGATCACTATTGCCTTTGGCTTACGTAACGTTACCGATAAAGACAAAGCATTACGCTCTATGTACCGCATTTTAAAGCCAGGTGGTCGTTTACTTGTTTTAGAGTTTTCAAAACCAGAGCATGACGTACTTAGTAAAGCTTACGATTTTTACTCATTTAATTTATTGCCTACAATGGGTAAGCTAGTTGCTAACGACAGTGAATCGTATAAGTATTTAGCTGAATCTATTCGTATGCATCCAGATCAAGACACGCTAAAAGCGATGATGGAAGATGCAGGCTTTGAGCAAACAACATACCAAAACCTCACAGGCGGAATTGTTGCGCTGCATCGTGGTTTTAAATATTAAGGCTAGCAGCTATGGCGCTTGAGAAAACAACAAAAAATAATGATGCAATGCCATCTGAGTTTTTTATGTTACCTAATTTTGTACTTTCGCTTATTGAGCGTGTACTAAATCAAGCACTTAGCCTTGACCCACAATTATCTCAAAAGCTAAGCGCAGTTAAACATCAGCGCTTAGTGGTTGAAGTAAGAGATTGGCAACAAAGCATCCAACTTGTTTATAGCGCTGAGCAATTACACTTATTCAGTGCTCAAAATAATGAGAACGCAGATTGTATGATCAGCGCAGACATAGACACGCTTTTAGCGCTTAAAAACCCAGCTATGCTTACCCAGTTAATTCGCCAAGATAAGCTCGACTTAGAGGGTAATTTAAATATTGCGCAAACTTATAGTAATGCGTTTTCAGGCATTGATATTGATTGGCCTGAACAACTTTCTAAATACATTGGCGATACCCCCGCTCAGCAGTTATATCTGCACTTAAAAAAACTAAAACAAAAGAGCAGCAAAACCAACACTAAAATAAGTACAATGCTTACAAGTTTATGCCAAGACGAGCTCGCAATTACTATTCACCCATTAGAGCTTGAGCAATTTAAACAAAAAAATAGAGAACTCAAAGGCCAAGTCGCTGCTGTTGAGCAGCGTATAAATACCTTGTTAAACTCTTTTTCACCTTCAAACACCCGCTAAGGATTTTTTGTGTCGACTGCACGTTTGTATAACATCACCAAAACATTACTTAGCTATGGGTTAGACGAGCTAATTCCAAAACATAAGATCCCTTGGTTTGGTAAAGTAGCTCGTGGCAGTTTGTTTTGGCTGCGCAATCAGCACAAAGAAAAACCTGCGGGACTACGTTTACGTTTGGCACTACAAGAGCTTGGCCCTGTTTGGATTAAATTTGGCCAAATGCTCTCTACTCGTCGTGACTTACTCCCTCATGATATCGCTTTAGAGCTTGCGTTTTTACAAGATCAAGTTCAGCCATTTGAAGGCGAACTTGCACAAGAAATCATAGAAAAAGCGCTCGAAATTAACGATATAAGTGAATTGTTTAGTGAATTTTCACAAACTCCACTGGCCTCTGCATCCATAGCGCAAGTACATACAGCAAAGCTTATTGATGAACAAAGCATTGAGCAAGATGTAGTAATTAAGGTTATTAGACCCAATATTTACGAACAAATTAATGCCGACTTAGCGTTAATGGAAAAGCTCGCTAAGGTACTTGCAAAAGTCCATAACGAATCAAAACGTCTACGCCCCGTTGAAGTGGTTAAAGAATACAAAAAAACACTGCTTGATGAGCTCGATTTGATGCGCGAAGGTGCCAACGGGATTCAACTAAAACGCAATTTTGAAGGCTCTGATTCATTATATATCCCTGCAGTTTACAGTGATTACAGCCGAAGCAATGTGCTGGTAATGGAGCGTATTTACGGTATACCGGTGTCTGATACGGATGCATTACTGGCGCAAAACACTAATATGAAATTACTTGCTGAGCGCGGCGTAGAAGTGTTTTTTACGCAGGTGTTTAGAGACAGTTTTTTTCATGCCGACATGCACCCTGGTAATATATTCGTCTCTCGCGAGCATCCTGAAAATCCAATGTATATCGGTATTGATTGCGGTATAGTTGGTACGTTAAGCAAAGAAGATAAACGCTATTTAGCTGAAAACTTTATTGCCTTTTTTAATCGTGATTATCGCCAAGTTGCACAGCTACACGTAGATTCTGGTTGGGTGCCACCAGATACTAGCATTGAAGAATTTGAATTTGCAATTCGCACAGTTTGTGAGCCTATATTTAATAAACCTTTGGCTGAAATTTCATTTGGTCACGTGCTCGTAAATCTATTTAATACTGCACGTCGTTTTAACATGCAGGTACAACCGCAATTAGTATTGCTACAAAAAACCTTATTATACGTTGAAGGATTAGGGCGTCAGCTTTACCCGCAACTCGACTTATGGAAAACAGCCAAACCCTTTTTAGAAGATTGGGTGAAGCAGCAAGTTGGACCGCTATCAGTACTGAAGCAAATGTATGCTAACTTGCCATTTTGGGCTGAAAAAATGCCTGAACTACCTGATCTAATTTACCAAAATTTAAAGCGTGCACCACACGCTCATCAACCTCAAGAACAAAAGGTATCTCATAAACCTTTAATATTGAGTTTATTTGGTAGTGCTACAATGATTATGGCAACACTTTGTTATTTACAGCACGATTTAGTAGCTGCAAGCATTGCAATAGCCTTATCCGCTATTAGCTTTATTGCAGCATGGCGCAACGCATAAACTGAGTGCTATTTGCGCTATTGGGCGTATAATTAGTATTTAAAATATACATTTAACCATTTTATATATTGGAGAAAACCATGGGTTTTGGTGGTATTAGTATTTGGCAATTATTAATTGTTTTAGCGATCATAGTTTTACTTTTCGGCACAAAAAAACTACGCGGTATGGGTGGTGATATTGGAGGCGCTGTTAAAGGCTTCAAAAAAGCAATGTCGGACGACACAGCGAGTGAGCAAGAAAAATCAGAGCAAATTCAACAATCAGAAAAAAGCACCGTTGACGACTCAACCAATACTGAAAAAAACAAAGATAGCAATAAGGTTTAATTAGTATGGGGATGTGGGAACTTGTTGTTGTTTTTATTGTTGGCTTAGTGGTGCTCGGCCCTGAGCGCTTACCTGTTGCTATTAGAACAGTGAGTAAATGGGTTAAAACCGCTAAATCACTTGCCAATTCGGTAAAAGCCGAAGTAAGTGAAGAACTGCGTATTCATGAACTTCACGAAAACCTTAAAAAAGCAGAACAACAAGAACTAAAAGACTTAAGCCCTGAGCTACAAAGTTCATTAACGGAGCTACAAAAAGCGGCTGAGTCAGTTACTCACAGCTACAAAAAAACACAACCTGATACATCAAATAACCAACAACTTGATGAAAAAAAGTGAAATTTATCTCTCACTTTGTGGTCAACTCACTACATGGTATAAAAAATAATGGCTGAGGAAGTAAAATCGGGGTTTGTATCTCATTTAATTGAGTTACGTGATCGACTGATAAAAGCGCTATTGAGCATTTTATTATTTTTTATCGCGCTGTTTTATTTTAAAGATAATATTTACGAACTTATAGCTGCACCATTAGTGGTTCATTTACCTAATGGCGCGACCATGATAGCTATAAATGTGAGTGACCCTTTTATAGTCCCTATGATGCTTACTTTTTTTGTTGCGGCTTTATTATCTACTCCATGGATACTTCATCAAATTTGGGGGTTTATAGCTCCTGGCTTGTACCAAAATGAAAAAAAAATGCTAATACCTATACTAATCTCAAGCGTTGTCTTGTTTTATGGGGGTATCGCTTTTTGCTACTTTGCAGTACTACCAATTATATTAGGTTTTTTTACAAGTACAGGTCCCGAAATGATGACTCTAGCACCCGATATCGCTAGCTATCTAGGATTTGTATTAAAACTATTTTTTGCATTCGGTGTCGCTTTCGAAATTCCAGTGGCAATAATGCTGCTATGCTGGAGTGGCGCAACAACAACAAAAAGCTTGAAAGAAAAACGCCCTTATATTGTCGTGGGTGTTTTTGTAGTAGCGATGTTTTTGACACCGCCCGACGTGTTATCACAAACATTATTAGCATTTCCGATGCTACTTTTGTTTGAATTAGGTCTAATTTTAGCAAAGTTTTATACCGCTAAACCACAAAAAGAATCTGAGGAATAAAATGAAAAAACAACTACTCTCACTATTGGTTTTATTAAGCGCACCGACTTTTGCTGCGCAAACAGAGTTTAATACTCAAGCGTTACAGGCATGTAGCTTTATTGAAAACGATTTTAACCGCTTACTTTGTTACGACAATACCATTGCAGGTAAATCACTGGTTAAGCCATCAGTAACAAAAATGCTCACACCACCAACGACTAACAATGTACCTCAAACAGCAGCTACAACACCAGTGCAAGCAATTGAAAAAACTGACGATTTTGGTTTAGAACATAAAAAAGAAGAACAAGTAGAAAAAGAAATTGAAATCAAAGCTATGGTTACTTCAGTTGATGAGGCTGCTTATGGTGAATTAATTATTTCGCTAGATAACGGTCAACAATGGCGTCAAATTGGCTCTGACAGCATGCGCTTAAAAGAAGACGATACAATTGTAATTAGCCGAGGTGCATTCAGCTCTTTCCTATTGAAGAAAGACGGTAAAAACCGCTCTATTCGCGTTAAACGTACTAAGTAATGTCATATACGTTAATTGATGCTGGAGTTAACTTAACTAATCATCAATTTGATGAGCAGCATCACGATGTAATTACCCGTGCCAATGAAGCGGGTGTTACAAATATGCTTATTATTGGTTGTGATATTGCAAGCAGTCAGCAATCACTTGATCTTGCAACAAAGCATCTTCAATATTCTACGGCGGGTATTCACCCGCATGATGCAAAATCAGCCACTAATGAACTAGAAGCACAACTAACTATACTTGCAAATAATAAGCATGTTATTGCTATTGGTGAGTGCGGTCTTGATTATAACCGTGACTTTTCACCTCGCGATGTACAGCGCAGTGTTTTTAGGCGCCAATTAGCACTTGCTGAAAAATTAGATTTACCTGTTTACTTGCATGAACGTGATGCAAGTGACGACATGTTAAGTATATTAAAAGAGTTTAATATTCGCGGTGTACTCCACTGCTTTACGGGTAACTCAGCAGCTCTAAAGCAATATTTAGATTTAGGTCTATATATTGGTATAACGGGTTGGGTATGTGATGAAAGGCGTGGAAAAGATTTACAACTGCTAGTGCCTAGCATTCCTCTAGATCGATTATTAATAGAAACTGATGCACCATTTTTAATTCCACGAACAGTTAAGCCAAAACCTAAATCACGTAAAAATGAACCTGCCCTGCTTCCTTATATCTGTCAAACGGTTGCACAACTTTATAAAATAGATGAAGAAGTTGTGGCCCGTAAAACTACAGAAAACTTTCACCGTGTTTTTGGTTTAGAAGATCGTTAATGGCCTATGCAAAGGCACTTTTAAGCCTATTAGTATTCCTTTTCACTTTTTGCTCTTTCGCAAACCCAGTAATAATAAAACACGATTTTAACTCTCAAAACATTAATAACCTGTATTACTCTTTTGAACCAACGTCGCTATTAAGCGCACAACAAAGTAGCCATATACAGTGGCAAAAAAACACAGGAAAACCCCTTAATTTAGGACTAGAGCAGCGTCCTGTATGGATAAAATTTAAAATAAAAAACACACTTAGTTATAATACTGAGCAAATATTGTCACTAAACAATCCTTTGCTAAACCACGTTCAAGTATATCAATTACATAACTCGCAATTACTTTCTTATACTCAAATTGGTGATGCCTACCCCTTATATAAGCGCAAAATTAAAAGTGAGTCTTTATTAGTTAAACTGCTCAGCCCTGCAAATAGCGAAACGCTTATTATAATGAAAGTGGCGAATAGTTCAGGCTTGCGAGTCCCTTTAACACTGTGGCAACCAGAAGCTTATTTGGCACACAAAGGAAAACTCAATTTACTCTATGGCTTATTGATTGGTTTTATATTTTCTTTGGGTGTGAGTTGCATAGTTTTATATGGTTTTTCACGTAAAGGTTATTTTGTTTATGCTGGGGTTATATCTCTCACATTAGGTAGTGTATTAGCCTACCTTTGTGGTTTTGGCTTAAGGTACGTTCATCCTAATTTGCCTGCATTACAGCAAGTTATGATCCCTATATTACTTATGCTTATCACTTTAATGTTTTTGCCTTTGCAGAAGCAAGTTTGCCATCCCAGGCCCTCTCTTCTGCTAACTATTCAAAAAGTTGTAGTTAACGCTTTAGCCATTTCGTTATTATTTATTTGGCTACTTCCAAACAACATAGTTACATTATTTTGTTTAATCACTACTCCAATCGTTTTAGGCTTTTATATTGTAACTACGTTTATGTGCGTGCGTTTAACGCCTTCTAAACCAAACAAAGCACTATTACTTGTATTGGTTTTTTTCTTGGTGGTAATGCTTTATTTTACTGTTGCAGTAATGGGCCTATACGCCTTTGACAGAAGTACGCTCGCATTTGTATTTGCATGCTTTTTTGGTTACACTTTTTGCTTATGCTACAGCGTAATGAAGTTATTTATTTTACAACGCGATGAAGAAGTAATTGCTCAACAAACCTTGATTGCTGAAAACACAGCACAAGATACACTACTTAAAGAGCGCTTAAAATTACAAGAAAAAACTCGCCAAGAACTTGAATCCCAGGTGGACGAACGCACCTTTGAATTACAAGTAACGCTTAGAGAGCTTGAAGAAAAAAACCGCTCACTTGAGTTACTAAATACTGAAGACGCATTGACTGGAATAAAAAACAGACGCTTTTTTGATAAAAAACTGGTAATGGAGCTTCGTCGCTCTCGTCGAGAACAAACGCCGCTTAGCATTGTTATGCTTGATATAGATCGATTTAAAAATATCAACGACACGTACGGCCATATCATTGGCGATCAAGTTATTAAAGCAGTTTCTGACCTTATAAAAGACCATTTAAAACGACCACTCGATGAAGTTGCCCGTTATGGCGGTGAAGAATTTGTTGTGCTATTACCTAATACCCCTAGTGAAGGCGCACAAGACATAGCTGAAAAAATACGAGCTGATATCTCAGTAAGTACTGTAACGGTTGCCAATAATGATATTCAATTTACTATTAGCGCTGGTGTATACACCAGTATTGCTGATGATGTTAGCAATCCTCAAATTTTTACTGAGTGCGCCGACAAAGCACTTTATTACGCAAAGCAACATGGCCGTAATCAAGTAATTACTTTTCCATTACCACAGTAGGAGCATATTAATATGGCCCAATCAGGATTAGACCTTTTTCCGTATACTCGCATGCGCAGAATGCGCCGCAGCGATTTTTCTCGCCGCTTAATGGCAGAAAACCAACTTAGCGTAAGCGATTTAATTTACCCTGTATTTGTACTAGAAGGTAAAAATCGTCGCGAAGCAATTGAATCAATGCCTGGTATTGAACGTCTATCGATAGATTTACTATTACTTGAGGCAAAAGAACTTGTTGAACTTGGCGTACCTGCTGTTGCTATTTTTCCGGTAACGCCTGCGGATAAAAAATCATTATTTGCCGAAGAAGCATATAACGATGATGGCTTAGCGCAACGTACCGTTAGAGCTTTAAAAGAAGCCTTTCCTGAGTTAGGTGTAATTACTGACGTAGCACTTGATCCATTTACTACGCATGGGCAAGACGGCATCATTGATGATTCAGGCTATGTTATTAACGATGTCACTACAGAGATTTTAGTTAAACAAGCACTCTCTCATGCACAGGCAGGTGCCGACATTGTTGCCCCTTCTGATATGATGGATGGTCGTATTGCTGCAATTCGTGAAGCACTTGAAGCAGATGGCTTTGTTCATACTCGTATTATGGCCTACTCTGCTAAATATGCGTCTAGCTACTATGGACCTTTTAGAGATGCTGTAGGCTCTGCTGGTAACTTAAAAGGCGCCGATAAAAAAACCTATCAAATGGATCCAGCTAACTCTGATGAAGCAATACGTGAAGTCGCATTAGACTTACAAGAGGGTGCTGATATGGTCATGGTTAAGCCTGGCATGCCTTATCTAGATATTGTACGCCGTGTAAAAGACGAATTTGGTGTACCTACTTTTGCTTATCAGGTAAGCGGTGAGTATGCAATGCACAAGGCGGCAATTGATAATGGTTGGTTAAGTGAGGAAGCGACTATAATGGAGTCTTTACTTGCATTTAAGCGTGCTGGGGCTGATGGAATTTTAACCTACTTTGCAAAGCAAGCCGCACAATACCTCGCTAAAAAGTAAATTTTATAACAAGGCGGTCAAACCGCCTTTTTACATGCATTTACACTTTTGTATTATTTTAGTCACATTTATTCTCTAAACTAGTGTCCCATTCTGGGATTTAATACACGGGGATAATAAAAATGTTTAAAACAAAAATAACACCACTCGCACTTGTTATAGCAAGTCTTAGCGCACCAGCATCCGCTGATCTAATCATTTCTGAATATGTTGAAGGAAGCAGTAATAATAAAGCGATTGAACTTTATAATAACTCCTCGTCGGAACTAACCCTTGATCAATACTCATTAAATTTATATGCAAATGGCAAAACTACAATTCAATCAACTCTTGATTTGTCTGGTACTTTAGCAGCTAACAGTACCTTTGTTATTGTTAATTCAAGTTCAAATGATGCACTAAAAGAAAAAGCCGATTTAGAACATAGTGTTGCTAACTTTAACGGTGATGATGCGTTAGTCCTAATGCAAGGTAGTTCCGTAGTAGATAGCTTTGGACAGCGCGGTGTAGATCCCGGTTCTTTTTGGTCTGAAGGCGCAGTACAAACACAAGATAAAACACTTCGTCGTAAAGACAGCATTACCGTAGGGAGAACAACACCAGATGCAGTATTTAACCCAAGCGAAGAATGGGTGCAGTTTGAAAAAGATGATTTTGATGGATTAGGTTCGCACGCAGGTAATGGTGGAACAACACCTGAACCAGATCCTGAGCCAGAACCACTTGTTCCACTTGTTTGTGGCGCAGAGAAAGTACTAATTAACGCTATACAAGGCGATAGTTCTGGAAGCCCGCTTGTCGATACTTTAGTAGAGTTTGAAGGTATTGTAACCGCAGACTTCCAAGATGATGATCAATTAAAAGGCTTTTTTGTTAGCTCACTTGCTGCTGACATAGATGCAAATCCACTCACCTCTGAAGGTGTATTTGTTTATTTTGCAGATATTGACGTAAACGTAGGCGACCATGTACGTGTACAAGGTACTGTAGAAGAATATTTTGATGCAACACAGATCGGCAGTGTTAGCCAAGTTACCGTATGTGGCACTGGTTTAGCTGCAGCAGCTACAAAAATCACTTTACCTTTAGCTGATACAACTGATTTAGAAGCTTTTGAAGGTATGTTAGTTACATTAGAGCAACCATTAGTAGTGACTAATAACTTTGGCCTTGGTCGATATGGTGAAGTTGAATTAGCAACAGAACGCTTATATCAAGGTACTCAGGTTGCATTACCTGGAGATGCAGCTAATGCAGTTGAAACAGAAAATCTACTTAAAAAGATTTTACTAGATGATGGCTCTACAGTACAAAACTTAGACCCTACAGCCTACCCAACTCCAGGCTTATCAGCAGAAAATACATTACGCACTGGCGATACAGTTAATACGGTTACGGGGGCACTTGCTTATAGCTTTAGCCTTTACAGAATCCACCCAACTGTAGCACCTTCGTTTATTGCAACAAATGCACGTGAAAATGCGCCTGAACTTAATGCTGAAGCAGATTTACGTGTAGCTAGCTTTAACGTACTTAATTACTTTAATGGTGATGGCCAAGGCGGAGGGTTCCCTACAGCCCGAGGTGCAGATTCAGAAGCTGAATTTACTCGCCAAGAAGCTAAAATTGTAAGTGCCATTAGCGCTATCCAGGCCGATGTTGTTGGTTTAATGGAAATTGAAAATGATGGTTTTGGCGAATTTAGTGCAATTGCAAGCTTAGTAGATGCATTAAATGACGCTGATAGTGCTAACAACTATGCATTTGTTGATTTTAAGGTAGATCAAATTGGTACCGATGCAATTACTACCGCACTTATCTATCGTGCTAACAAAGTAGAAGAAGTAGGTGCTGCTGCTATTACGACTGAGGCTCCATTTGATTTTAGTAACCGTGCTCCAATTGCACAAAGCTTTAAATCATTAGAAACTGATGAAGTATTTACTGTTGCTGTGTCACACCTTAAATCTAAAAGCTGTGGTAGTGCTTCTGGAAACAATGCAGATTCAGGTGATGGACAAGGCTGTTGGAATGAAATACGCACAGAAGGTGCTAATGCATTCGCAGATTGGCTTGATAGCAAACCAACTGGTGTTGACGATGAGGATACTATTTTAGTCGGCGATATGAATGCTTACGCAATGGAAGATCCAATACGTGCATTTGCAGACAAAGGATATAAAAATGTAGTTGCAAAACTTGATGGCAATACACTTGGTTACTCTTATAGCTTCTCTGGTCGTGCAGGTAGCCTTGACCATGCTGTAGCAAGTGCATCGTTACTTAGCAAAGTAGTATCAGCTAAAGATTGGCATATCAATGCTGATGAACCAATTTCGCTTGATTACAACGTTGAATTTAAAAGTGATGCTCAACAATCTAGCCTGTATTCTGAAAGTGCATACCGCGCATCAGATCACGATCCTGTAATTATTGATATTAAATCTGAGGTAATTTTAACTCCTGAGGAACAAACACCAATAATTGCTGCTGACCAAGTTTTTGCAATTGATGAAAATAGCGCAATTGACACAATTATCGGCGCACTTGAATTCAGTGATCCGAATGCGGATGTATCGCCAGTGGTTGAATTTATAGTGTCGGGTAGTGAGATAATTACAGTTAATGAACAAGGTCAACTTATTGTAACCGGTGAACTTGATTTTGACACTGAAGGTACAATTGCACTATCAGTGCAAGCGAAAGATAGCGTAGACAACGTATCTGAATCGGTAACGGTTACAATTAACGTCACTGAAGCGAGCTCTGATGATGACGATTCAGGTTCATTATTATGGTTATCACTTCTTTTAGCACCACTATCAATAGTGCGTCGATTTAAAAAGAAATAATTAAGTAAAATCTAAACATATAAAAAGCCGCTTTTGCGGCTTTTTTATTTTATACAAATGTAATTCAGACAAGCTTCATTAAACTCCCCGTAATATGTTCATACGATTAGTGAGTCTTCTAGTAATTAATCAGTAACAACTACATAAGATTGAGTTAATTTTACACAACAAAAACCTCAATGAGTTACGTATATTGGTTTTCCTATTGATAAATATGAACTTTTATAAGGGTTCACATTTTGCTTTAAGTAAATTAGAAGATACTTACAAAACAAAATCAATATTTACCCTAAACGTAAAAATAAGTCGTGTTTTTATAAAGGAATGAGAATGAAACAACTAACCCAAAACTTGCCTAAATGGCAAAAAAAGTCAGCACCACTACTGGGTCTACTTATTATTTTTTCGACTTGGGGCAATAGCAACCAAGCGATTGCTGCAACTGTTGATGTAGCAATTCCACAAAGTAGCTTATTTGATGTAATTAGCGCTCGCGCTAAAAAGTTAGCAAGCGAAGAATATGTTGCACCTAAAAACATCGAGCTTGAAGCACTAAATAATATTGATTATCAAGACTACCGTTCAATTCGATTTAAAAAAGACAAAGCGGTGTGGAAAGATGAAGGCCTGTACGAGCTGCAATTATTCCACCCTGGTTTTTTATATAAAACACCTGTAACAATAAATACTGTTGATAGCGACTCTAAACGTAGCCGCTTACCTTTCAGCACCAACTTTTACCAATACGATGGCACTGCTGCACCACTACAAGAAGAAATAGCTAAAAGTGTGGCGGGCACTCAACTAGGCCATGCTGGATTTCGCTTACATTACCCATTAAATACTAACGAGTATAAAGACGAAGTAATGGTATTTCAGGGAGCATCGTATTTTAGAGTCGTTGGCCCTCAACAAGTTTATGGCTTATCAGCAAGAGGCCTTGCCATTGATACTGCAGAAAATTCAGGTGAAGAATTTCCAATGTTCAAAGAGTTTTGGTTAGTTAAACCAAAGGCAGAGCAAACACAAATCACCATTTTTGCATTGTTGGATAGTCCATCTATTTCTGGTGCGTACAAATTTAGCGTCGACCCTACAACGAATATGCTAGTTGATGTTGATATGCAGATTTTTGCGCGTAAAGATATTAAAAAACTAGGTGTAGCACCATTAACGAGTATGTTTTATCACGGCGAAAACAGCACCAAATTTTTTGATGACTATCGCCCTGAAGTTCATGACTCGGATGGCTTATTGACTCAGTCTGCTGATAATAAATGGGTATGGCGTCCTCTTAACAACCCATCACAACTCAGCGTTACTTCATTTTCGTACAACAACCCAAAAGGTTTTGGGTTAGCTCAGCGAGATCGAGACTTTAATAACTATCTAGACACAGAAGCACATTACCACGACCGCCCTAGCCTATGGATTGAACCACAAGGTGAGTGGGGAAATGGTCGTGTAGAGCTTGTAGAAATACCAACTGATACAGAAACTAACGACAATATCGTAAGTTACTGGGTACCAGAAAAACCAATGAAGGCCGGAGATTCATTAAAATTAAGCTACAAAATGACGACCTTTAATTCAGTTTTAACTCAGCAGGAGAAAGCACGTGTACTACGTACAAGAATTGGCAGCGCCGCTTTACCAGGTGAGGACAACCCACCACCAAAAAGCCATCGCCAATTTACTGTTGATTTTACTGGATCAGAAATAAATTATCTGTCTGAGCAGTTAAAACTAGATGCCGACATTCAACTTACAACGGGCGAAGTAACCGACGTGAATGTACAAAAACTTCCGGATTCACGAGGATGGCGCGTAGCCTTTAAAATTGCACCACAGGACGATCAACCCGTTGATATGCGTTTATCGTTAAAACTACGTGACAAAGAAATTAGCGAGGTATGGAGCTATGTTTGGTACCCAAATGACATCAAGTAATAAAGGTAGGGGCACTCCAATGCCATTCAAAACACTAAGAGTATGGCTATTTGCCATTGCGGCACTTGGCACATCTGGCTACGGCATATATATTATGTTTGAGATTTTAAGCTCAAACGGTATGACACTACTTGAGTATGCTCTTTTAGTATTATTCTCAATCACATTTGCTTGGATTGTAACGGCTTTTTGTAGTGGCACAATCGGCTTTGTACTACAGTTATTTCGAATTGACCCGCTTACGTTAAAACGTATTAAACCAATTGAGTTCAATAACGAGGCAATTAACGCTCAGAAAACCGCCGTTGTAATGCCTATTTATAACGAAGATACCCACCGTGTTATCGCGGGCTTTGAAGTAAGTCTACAATCGTTAAAAGAAACTGGTCAACTTGATAATTTTGATTTTTATTTATTAAGCGATACACAAGACCCTCAAATAGTTAAAAACGAGCTAAGTGCATGGCATGCATTGTGCGAACGTTTAGGGGATACAGCAAAGCATGTTTTTTATCGTCGTCGCGAAGATAACAAACACCGCAAAGTAGGTAACCTAACCGACTTTTGTGAGCGCTGGGGAAGTAATTACGACCATATGATTGTGCTTGATGCAGATAGCGTAATGACCGGTAAATGTATGTTAGAACTTACTACAAGCATGCTAAACAACCCACAAGCAGGCCTGATCCAAACGATTCCAATACCTGTTCGTCAAGATACCTTTTTTGGTCGTTTTTTACAGTTTGCATCAGTGCTATATAGCCCGATGCTCGCTACTGGCTCAGCATTTTGGCAAACAGATAAAGCCAACTACTGGGGTCATAATGCAATCATTAGAGTTGAAGCATTTATAACGTGCTGTGGCTTGCCAACACTCAAAGGTAACGCACCCTTTGGCGGTGAGATTTTAAGTCATGACTTTGTAGAAGCATCACTACTTCATAGTGCAGGTTGGGATGTACTATTACTATCAGATATTGAAGGCAGCTACGAAGAAGTACCAAGTAATATTCTCGATTATGCTGTACGCGATAGACGCTGGGTACAGGGTAATATTCAGCACTTAGGTTTACTATCGTCATCTAAATTAAAATTAATGAGTAAGCTGCACTTTCTATTAGGTGCAACCGCTTATATTTCATCACTAATTTGGCTCTCAATGCTAGCGCTAAGTACTATTGATGCAGTAACGCGCGCATTAAATAGTGATGTGTACTTTAACCGTGTTTATCAATTATTTCCTACATGGCAAATAGCTAAAACCGATCTTATTGATTCACTCTTGTATTTAACTATTGTTATTTTATTAATGCCTAAATTAATGGGCGTAATAGTCACCCTAATACATAGAAACAAACGCTTTGGTGGTTCAATTAAGCTCATACTAGGTTCAATCATTGAAACCGTATTTGCTATTATTGTTGCGCCATTAATGATGGTATTTCATGCTTACTTTGTGCTTTGCGTATTTTTAGGTAAAAAAGTGAAGTGGGATGCACAACCGCGCGAAGGTCGTATGGTTCCGTGGAAAGAAGCGTTTGGTTATACGTTATTCTCTACTATTGTGGCTATAGCATGGGGTAGCACAGCCTACTACTTCACACCTGTATTCTTTTGGTGGCTATCACCTATATTATTAGGCTTAGTATTAGGTGCTCCAATTATCCGTTATACCAGTAGTATCAAACTCGGCGTACAGCTAAGAAAGTTAGGTATATTTATTTGCCCTAGTGAAGTTGATAACGACTCAACTCTAGAGGCGCTTAAAGTACATCTAAAAGGGATTTCCGTGCCAGAGGAAGGAACTTACCCACAAACAATTCCGGCACTGCCACAAGAGCATATGGTATCAATGCCTATACAATCTTTTAAAAAGCCACGCAGGCTAAAGATGAAAGCGCTAAAAGCTAAGGCTATAAAAAAGTTTAATTAGCGCGTTATAAAATAAAAACATCGAGTAGGGTGAGGCTTTTGCCTCATCCCTCTCACAGAACCGTACGTACGGGCCTCGTATACGGCTCCTGTATTCTTCTATCCCTTCGGCTTATTTTCTAAACGCCGATTGAGCAAGCC